>NZ_JAVFVN010000247.1:0-387 GCF_030910085.1 Stenotrophomonas maltophilia group sp. RNC7
TTATATACATGCGATAGACCGGGAGCATACTTTGGCTATATCTGGGGACGACAAAAGATTAACAATATCAAAAAGTGAAGAATTTCTTAAATGCGAGCAGCGTATTCGTGACTTAAGAGTTGAGATGAGTTATAAATAAGCTCAGAAAATAAACTATGGTATTTAGTATGAGTCTATACAGAATAGTGCCATTATAAGCATGATTATAGTGGCACCGTTTTGTATTCGAGTGATATTAAATCCAAAAGGCGCGTGATAAGGGCTCCAAAACGGCGTTTTCCCAATATTTGTGTCTGTTCTATACGTTGTCCGCAATTAAGATCACCAACTAGAGGATATTATCGTAAGCGTACGCTAGTCCCCACCTACTAATTACAGTTCTAATTG
>NZ_JAVFVN010000298.1:0-358 GCF_030910085.1 Stenotrophomonas maltophilia group sp. RNC7
TTTTTGACAACCTAAAACTGATGCTAGAGGGAGAAATCTTTGCAAACAACGGTAAAAAAGAAGCGGCAGACAAGGCGGAGGAACTAGGAATTCTCTCTGCAAGGGATTACTTTAACTTATCTTCTAAGGATGAAGCGCGCCACGCAAGAATGCTAGAAGGAATATTAAAGCGTTTCGATAAACTTTAATATAAAGGGAATTTTTTATTCAGTATTATAAAATCAATGATCATATAAAAAATAGGAGCAGCTTGGCTGTTCCTATTTTAGTTTATTTCTATATTTTTTATTCTTGAGGAGAACGGCTTTTAGCAGCCCATTGATCTAATTTTTCCATGGTCAATCGATAGGTTTCTTTT
>NZ_JAVFVN010000276.1:0-306 GCF_030910085.1 Stenotrophomonas maltophilia group sp. RNC7
GCGACTGCGGCGCTGGTGGAAACGGTTTCGGGGCAGTTGGCCAGGCTGCTGGTTAAAGACATCAAGACCTATAACCGGTTGATGCGTGGAGTCGCCATGACCTTGGTGACGCGCGAAGACTTGCTGGTGAAACCAACAATCCTCAGCGGTCCGCTGGAGGAGATCAAACGTTTGGTCGAAGAGGCTGCCACCAAGCCCTTGAAAGGTGCTGCGCCCGTTACCTTGGGAGATGCGCTGCCTGCCGGTCGCGGCTATTTGTCCCAACCGGGCAACCTAGGGCAGAAAGGACTCAGCCTATCGGAGTCT
>NZ_JAVFVN010000339.1:0-446 GCF_030910085.1 Stenotrophomonas maltophilia group sp. RNC7
CGATCTACCTGCGCGATCCGGACCTGAACCTGATCGAGATCTCGGAGCGCGCCAAGTGACGGCCCCGCATTCCCGGCCGGTCGTCGGATTCATCGGGCTGGGCCAGATGGGCAAGCCGATGGCGCTCAACCTGGCGCACGAGGGCATCGATCTGCTGGTCTCGGCCAAGACGCGCGAGGCCTATCCGGCGCTGCAGGCTCGCGGCGCCCGGACCACGGATTCGCTGGACGACTTCCGCCAGGCGGACATCGTGATCCTGAGCCTGCCCGGGACCGATGCCGTGCGCGACGTGCTGCTGGGGACCGGCGGCCTGGCCGCCATCATGCGGCCCGGGGCGCTGATCATCGACACCAGCACCATCGAGCACGGCGCCACGTTGCAGGTCGATGAGCAGTTGCGGACGCGCGGTATCCGCTTCCTGGACGCGCCGGTCTCTGGCATGCAGG
>NZ_JAVFVN010000404.1:0-10950 GCF_030910085.1 Stenotrophomonas maltophilia group sp. RNC7
TTGGGGGGGGGGGGGGGGGGGCGGGGGGGGCGGTTGGGCCGCCCGCGGGCGGCCAACCTCAGTAAACTTCGGGCGGCGCGGCCGGCCGGCCCGCGGCCGCCACTACCGTTCTCCGTAGAACCCACGTGCACGGTATCGACACGGGTGGTTTACACCGCCCATCCGAAGCTGGATGCCCTGCCCCGCCAAAGGTACGCCCATGGCCCGCCCGATCTGGACCGGCACGCTGTCGTTTGGCCTGCTCAACGTGCCGGTGTCGCTGATGTCAGGCGAACGCAAGGTCGATCTGCAGTTCCGCATGCTCGACTCCCGCGACCGCAAGCCGATCCGCTTCGAGCGGGTCAACGCCGATACCGGCGAGGAAGTGCCATGGAAGGACATCGTCAAAGCCTACGAGTACGACAAGGGCAGCTATGTCGTGCTGGAGGAAGGCGATATCCGGTCTGCGGCACCGGAAAGCCACGAAGCGGTGGAGGTGGAATCGTTCGTGGATGCCGCGCAGATCGACCCGCGCTACTACGAGAAACCCTACCTGCTGGTGCCCGGCAAGAAGGCCGAAAAGGGCTACGTGCTGCTGCGCGAGACATTGCGCAGCACCGGCAAGGTGGGCATCGCCCGGGTGGTGGTGCGTACCCGCGAATACCTGTGCGCGGTGATGCCGCATGCGGACGCGCTGGTGCTGATGATCCTGCGCTATCCGCAGGAACTGGTGGATCCCGAAGATTACAAGCTGCCCACCGGAAAGCTCGCCGATTACCGCATCAGCAGCAGGGAAACGGCGATGGCCGAGCAGTTGATCGAGTCGATGTCCGGTGATTGGGATCCGTCGCAGTATCACGACGAATTCCGCGAGCGCCTGCAGCAGGTGCTGAACAAGCGCATCAAGTCCAAGGGCGGTACCACCCGGGTGGAGGATGAGCCTGTACCGCGCGAGGATGCCACCACCAACGTGGTCGATTTCATGGCGCTGCTGCAGAAGAGCCTGGACGCGAACAAGCGTACGCCGGCGAAGAAGATGGCAACGCGGAAAGCAGCCACCAAGCCGACGGTAAAGAAGGCCGCAAAGAAGGCAACGAAGAAGGCCGCGAAGAAAACCGCTGCACGTCGCAAGGCAGGTTGAGCCATGTCGTTGCACCAGTACCGGCGAAAGCGCCGACTTGGCGGTGGCTTCGGGCAGACACCGGAACCTGACGACACGCCCGCACACGGCAATCCGAAGCGGCGGCCGATCTTTGTCATACAGCTGCACCATGCCACTTCGCGGCACTATGACTTCCGCCTTGAGATGGACGGTGTGCTGAAAAGCTGGGCGGTGCCGAAGGGTCCTTCGCTTCGCGTTGGTGACAAGCGGCTGGCCGTGGAAGTGGAAGACCATCCGCTGTCCTACGCCGGTTTCGAAGGCGATATTCCCGAAGGCCACTACGGCGCTGGCCACGTGGAGGTCTTCGATCACGGCACATGGGCCTGCGAAGGCGATCCACTGCAGGCACTGGCAGCGGGAAAGATCGACTTCGTGCTGCATGGGCAACGCCTGGCCGGCGGCTGGAAGCTGGTGCGCACAGCGATGAAGGGACGCCAGGTGCAGTGGCTGTTGATCAAACGCGACGACGAGGAAGCGCGCGATGCCGAAGCAGATGATCTGCTCCAATCCCCCATGCCGAAACGCACATCCGCAGTGAGCAAGCGCACGATGGGCAAGTCAACGCGCGCCGCACCGGCTGCACGATCGGCGACCCGCAAGGCCGATGCGCGTTGGCATGCGCGAGCACTGAACCTGGACGGCGCGCGTGACACGCCCTACCCGCGTGCCTTCAAGCCACAGCTGACCGATCATCGCGACAGTGCACCGGACGGCGAGCGCTGGTTGCATGAGATCAAGTGGGATGGCTATCGCCTGCTGGCCGATCTGCACGAAGGCAAGGTGACGCTGCGCTCCCGCAACGGCCTGGATTGGACCGGTGATTTCCCCGAGGTGGTACAGGCCGTGCAGGCACTGCCGGTGCGGGATGCGCGCCTGGACGGCGAGCTGGTGGTGCTGGACAAGCAGGGGCGCAGCGACTTCGCCGCGCTGCAGCGCGTGATCGACGGGAGTTCGAAGCAACCGTTGCGCTACATCGTGTTCGATCTGCCGGGTGTGGCCGGCGTGGACATCAGTCGTTCACCGCTGCTGGAGCGCAAGGCGCTGCTGAAGGATCTCATCGGACCCACGCCCGGAACCCTGGCCTTCAGCGAGCACGTGATCGACCATGGCCCGCAGGTATTCGATGCCAGCGGCAAGGCGGGATTCGAAGGCATCGTCAGCAAGCAGGTGGATGCGCCCTACGTGAACACCCGTGCACGCAGCTGGGTGAAGGTGAAGCATGAAGACACCGACGAGTTCGCGATTGTCGGCTACACGGCACCGAAGGGCTCCCGGGTAGGGTTCGGCTCGCTGCTTCTCGCCACGCCGGACAACGGCGGATTGCGCTATGTGGGGCGGGTCGGCACCGGCTTCGACGACGAGCGCCTGCGCGCGCTGCACAAGGCGCTGCAGCCGTTGGCGGTGAAGACGCCTGTGCTGCAGCTGCCGGCGCATGTGCCGTTCCGCGCCGCCAGCGTTCGCTGGGTGAAGCCGGTGACGGTGGCGGAGGTGGCCTTCCGTGGCTGGGGCAAGGAAGGCCTGCTGCGCCAGGCCAGTTTCAAGCGGCTGCGCATCGACAAGCAGAAGGAGGACCTGGGAGTGGCCATATCGAGTGCTGAAGCCGGCGGCGAGGTCCAGATCACCCATCCGGAGCGGGTGGTGTTCCCAAGGCAGAAGTTCAGCAAGGGCGACGTGGCGGACTACTACCAGCGCATGGCGCGCTGGATCCTGCCCGAAATTGCCGGGCGGCCCTTGTCGCTGCTGCGCTGCCCGGATGGCGTGGGCAAGGACTGCTTCTTCCAGAAGCACCATGGCCCCGGCCTGGGGGATGCCGTGCACGCGGTGCCCCTGCAGCAGAAGAGCGGCCGCGAGGACTACGTCTACATCGACGATGTGCAGGGCCTGCTGCAACTGGTGCAGATGAACACTCTGGAGCTGCATCCGTGGGGCGCGACCGTGGCCGATCCCGAGCACCCGGATCGCTTGGTGTTCGATCTCGATCCCGGTGAAGGGGTCGGCTGGACGGAGGTGAAAGCCGCTGCGCGTGATGTCCGTGACCGCCTGCAGCAGGTGGGCCTGAAGAGCTTCGTACGCCTGTCCGGTGGCAAGGGCGTGCACGTGGTGGTGCCGCTGCAGCCCAAGGCAGGCTGGGACGAGGCGAAGGCGTTCTGCGAGGCATTCGCGCAGGCAATGGCGCTGGAGCAGCCTGATCGCTATGTGGCGACGATGAGCAAGGCCAAGCGCGGCGGGGTGATCTTCATCGACTGGCTGCGCAACACACGGGGCGCTACCAGCGTGTGCTCGTGGTCGCTGCGTGCACGCGACAGCGCTGGCGTGGCAGTGCCGCTGCGCTGGGAAGAGCTTGCACGCGTCAGTGCGGCCGACGCTTTTCCGATGGCCAAGGCACTGGCGCGCGCGAAGCGGCTGAAGGGTGACCCATGGCAGGGCATCGCGCGGTTGAAGCAGACGCTGCCGCGCATGGACCTGTAGAGCCGAGCCCATGCTCGGCTTGCATGCACATCGACACAGGCAGCCGAGCATGGGCTCGGCTCTACAGGGGCGGCATCACCTTGGATCGCGCGAGGGACGACGGCCGAACCACCAGCCGGCCAGCAGTTGCAACGGCAGTGACGCCAGCAGTGAAATGACGAACCAGAACGGGAAATCCGCACCCGCCGTCCACATGGCGTAGCCACAGCCCAGTGCGACCAGCGACCAGATCGAGAAGCCGTGCGATCGCGGCCAGCAGGGCGCGTAATAGGTGGCAAAGGAAACCCCGGCGATGCCACCGAGCACGCTGAAGGTGAGATCCCAGCCCAGTTGCACGCTGTTGTTGTCCGGCGACAGGCCCAGCAACGGTGGCAGCCAGCTGGCGACGCTGCTGACCAGCGCAAGCGACAGCACGCCGCCGATCAGGGCAACGAGGGACAGGAACAGGGTCTTGAGCAGGCCGGGCATGCGCGCATTGTACGGCGGCCACAGAGTGCCCGCGTTGCCGGCCAGCGGCCGGCACTACCGATGAATCGGCATGGCCGCCGCGTCCGTGGGAGAGGGGGACGGAGCGACGGCGGCCATGCACAGGGGGTCAGGCGGCGAAGTCGAGCACCACGCGGCCTTCGATGGTGCCCGCATGCATGCGCGCGAACACGTCGTTGATGTTTTCCAGGCGGTCGGTGCTGACCGTGGCCGCGACCTTGCCCTCGGCGGCGAACTGCAGCGATTCCTGCAGGTCCAGGCGGGTACCGACGATCGAGCCGCGCACGGTGATGCCGTTGAGCACCATGCCGAAGATGTCCAGCGGGAAGTTGCCGGGCGGCAGGCCATTGAGCGAGACAGTGCCGCCACGGCGGACCATGCCCAGTGCCTGCTCGAACGCCTTCGGCGACACTGCGGTGACCAGTGCACCGTGGGCGCCGCCGATTTCCTTCCTGAGGAACGCGGCCGGGTCGGTGGTGCGCGCGTTGACGGTGACCTGCGCGCCCAGCTGGCGGGCCAGTGCCAGCTTGGTGTCGTCCACGTCCACCGCGGCCACGTTCAGGCCCATCGCGCGGGCGTACTGCACGGCCATGTGGCCCAGGCCACCGATGCCGGAAATCGCCACCCAGTCACCGGGCTTGGTGTCGGTGACCTTCAGGCCCTTGTAGACGGTCACGCCGGCGCACAGCACCGGCGCGATCTCGACGAAGCCCACGTCCTTCGGAAGCAGGCCGACATAGTTGGCATCGGCCAGTGCGTACTCGGCGAAGCCGCCGTTGACCGAGTAGCCGGTATTGCGCTGCGTCTCGCACAGCGTTTCCCAGCCACCCAGGCAGTGTTCGCAATGACCACACGCCGAGTACAACCAGGGGATGCCGACCCTGTCGCCTTCCTTGACGTGCCCTACCCCGCCTCCCACGGCCACGACGTGCCCCACGCCCTCGTGGCCGGGGATGAACGGCGGGTTCGGTTTCACCGGCCAGTCGCCCTCGGCGGCGTGCAGGTCGGTGTGGCAGACGCCACAAGCCTCGATCTTGACCAGTACCTCGCCCGCCCCCGGGCGCGGTACCGAGACTTCCTCGATCACCAGTGGCTTGCCGAACTCACGCACGACAGCGGCCTTCATGGTGGAATTCATGTTCGGATCTCCGTAGTGCGCTTGCCCACAGAATGACGCCGGCGCGAGGCCGGCGCTTTGATCACGATCAAACCTTTGAAGATCCGCGAAGCAGGTTCAGCTGGCCAGCACCGAGGCCTCGCGGGCCAGGCGCTCGATGGCGTCCCAGTCGCGGGTCTGCAGCAGCGCCGGGGTGGTCAGCCACGAACCGCCCACGCACAGCACGTTGGGCAGGTGCAGGAACTGCGGCGCGGTCTGCGCGCTGATGCCGCCGGTCGGGCAGAAGCGCACATCGGCGAACGGGCCGTGCCAGGCGGCCAGCAGCGCGGCGCCGCCGGCCTGCACGGCCGGGAAGAACTTGAAGGTGTCCGCGCCGTGCTCAAGGCCCTGGATCAGGTCCGAAGCGGTGGCAGCACCGGGCAGATACGGCAGGTCGGCATCACGCGCGGCCGCATACAGTGCCGGCGTGGCACCGGGGGAAACGGCAAAACGCGCACCGGCCTGCTTCGCCGCCTGCATCTGCGCGGCGTTGAGTACGGTGCCGGCACCGATCACCGCGTCCGGCACGGCCTCGACCATGGCCTTGATCGCATCCAGCGCCTGCGGCGTGCGCAGGGTCACCTCGATCACCGGCAGCCCGCCACGGAACAGCGCCTGGGCCACTTCGACCGCTTCATTCACATCTTCGGGGGTGTACACCGGGATCACCGGTGCCAGCTTCAACAGCGCGCGCAGGCGCGGATCAGCGCTGGACATCGTCTTGCTCCTTGCCCGCCAGGGCATCGCGGATGCTGCCGGTGCCGGCAGCGCAGCGGCGCATGATGCCATGCGGACCGCGACGGTGCCCTGCTCCGCACTGCGCCGGATTCAGGCCGGGTCGGCCTGCAGCGCCTGGATGCGGCGCTGGTACCAGTCGCCACCGAGCGGATCGAACACCGCCGAGCGCTCCATCTGCGCCTCGTACACGTGTACCGAGATCGCCAGTGCCTCATCGCTGGCATTGCGCAGGGTGTGGTACTCATGCGGGGGGATCAGGCTGCCTGCACTGCCGCAGCCCCCGCGCAGCGCGGCGTGGCGGCGGAAGCGCCAGCGCTCGCCGGCGCACTCCAGCAGCTCGTAGCGGGTGATCTCCAGCTCGCCCAACCACACGCCCTCCACACACCACATGGCATCGTGGTCGTGCAGCGGCGTGCCCTGCCCTGGGCCCCAGCTCATGGCAATCACGCTGTAGCCGTGTTCGCGGCTGTGGTACAGCGGACGTCGCGCGTAATGATCGCTGACCGGCCGATGCACGCATTCGGGCAACTCGATGCGGCTGTCGGTTATGGCTTCCTGCAGCGCCAGCTGCAGGTCGGTCGTGATGCGCTCGGGATCACCGGAGCTCATCGCCGCGTCGACTGCGGCGATCAACCGGTCGCGGCCGCGGAATGGCGGAAACGGAGAAGTCTGCAGGTCCATGCCTCGAATGTAGCGGAGCATGGTTAAGGGAATGTTGGCGTTCGCGCGCGTCGCGTCCACATTCAAGGTGAATACGCGCGGAAGAACGATTCAGATGCAGACGCAGTAGAGCGATCACAATGGAACCTTGCGCAGCAGAACCTGTCGAACACGACACGATTCAGATCCGCTGCGACATTCCGCAACTTCGCGCCCGACGGGCGCAAGGCTAGAATTCTCCGACTTACCTGGTTCTATACATGTCAGTGCGAACTATTAGCGATGCCGCGTTGCCGGCATCGAAGGGCAAGGCTGCCACGATCAACGACATCGCACGACTGTCGGGAGTTTCCAAGAAAACGGTTTCAAGAATCATCAACAACTCGCCGCTGGTGCGCAAGGACACCCGCGACAAGGTCGAGGCGTTGATGCGCGAGGTCGGTTACGTGCCCGATCCTCTCGCGCGCGGGCTGGCATTCCGCCGCTCCTTCCTGATCGGCCTGGTGTATGACGACCCGGGTGCCCAATGCATTGTCGACCTGCAGCACGGCGCGCTGGACGCGCTGCGCGGCACCGGCTATGAGCTGGTGGTGCACCCCTGCGACAGCCAGGATCCGGAATGCCCGCAGGGCGTGCGCCGTTTCGTGCAGCAGCAGAAGCTGCACGGCGTGATCCTGGGGCCGCGTGCGTCCGAATCGGCTGCGCTGGCGCAGACCCTCGATGACATCGACTGTCGCTACGTGCGCATCAACGCGCATGCCTCGGAGGATGAGAACCATGCCGTGGTCACCCATGACCGCGATGGCGCTGCCGCTGCGGCGGGCTACCTGCTTTCGCTTGGCCACCGCGACATTGCGGTGATCACCGGACCGGGTGACCGGCGTGCTGCGCGCGAACGGACGCATGGTTTCCTTGATCGGCTGGCGCAGGTCGGCCTGACCCTGCCCGGCGAGCGCGTGCTGGAAGCGGGCGACACCTTCGAGTCCGGCGTGCATGCCGCCGAACGGCTGCTGATGGGCGAGCAACGCCCCAGTGCGATTTTCGCCGGCAACGACGAAATCGCCGCAGGCGTGTACCAGGTGGCATTGCGTGCAGGCATCGCGGTGCCGCAGCAGCTGTCGATCGTCAGCTACGACGACAGCCCGTTGGCATCGCGGCTGTGGCCGCCGCTGACGTCGGTGCGGCGCCACGTCTCCGATATCGGCCGCACCGCCGCCGCCATGCTGGTCCAGGCCGACGTGCCCGACGCGCCGACCGCCGCCAGCGTGCATCCGCAGTTGATGGTGCGCGGGTCCTGCCGGGCCGTGGACGCCTGAGTGCCCTGCCCTCGCCTGCGCCGCTGCAGTGGCGCAGGCAGGCAACAACGAAAACGGCGCACCCATGTGCGCCGTTTTCAGTGCAAAGCCGTGCGCGTTGTGTGCTTACACGTCGCCGCCGTCGGCCCAGCCTTCGCCGGTGCCCTTCTGGAACACGCGGTCGTCGCCCTGCACTTCACCGGCCGGCAGATGCGCCTGGTTGGCCAGTGCCGCGTAGATCGGGGTGAAGTCCGGCGAGGTCGCCTGCATGAGCTGTTCGAAGCTGTCGATGACGAAGTAGGTCTTCTGGAAGGTGTCGATGCGGTACTTCGTGCGCATGATCCGCTGCAGGTCGAAGCCGATGCGGTTGGGCGCGGCCGATTCCAGCGAGTACAGCGACTCGCCCTTCGACGACACGATGCCGGCACCGTAGATGCGCAGGCCCTCGGGCGTGTCGATCAGGCCGAACTCCACGGTGTACCAGTACAGGCGGGTCAGGTTCTGCAGCGCATCCGGACCGATCGCATGCGCTTTGACGCCGCCGCGGCCGTACGCCTCCATGTAGTCGGCGAACACCGGGTTCATCAGCAGCGGCACGTGGCCGAACAGATCGTGGAACAGGTCCGGTTCGGCGATGTAGTCGATCTGGTCCGGGCGGCGGATCCACCAGGTCACCGGAAAACGGCGGTTGGCCAGATGGTCGAAGAAATCCAGTTCCGGCAACAGGCCTTCAACCCCGACCAGGGTCCAGCCGGTGGCGGCGCCGAGCACTTCGTTGAGCTGGTCGAAGCGCGGAATCATGTGTGCGCTCATGCCCATTTCGTCCTGCGCATCCAGGAACTCCTGGCAGGCACGGCCGACCAGCAGCTCGCGCTGGCGCTGGTACAGCGTGCTCCAGGTTGCGTGGTCGTCGGCGCTGTAGGTGTCCCATGGCTGCTCGACGAGCGCGGTGGTATACACCGGCACGTAGCCCTTGTCGGTCTGCTGGTGTTCGACGCGGCGGGGCTGGGCGAGGTCCATGCGGCACTCCTGGATGGGATACCCACGATGCTAGGGCAGGGGACGCGCAACAGGGTTGCAAAAGTTGCGCCGATTGGCCTTGTTGGCGCAATATCCTTGCGTACTCACCATGTTGCGGGGCAACAATGGCCGGAGAAGTCCAGTTCGATCGCACGGATATACGCCTGCTGGCCGAAATCCAGCGGGATGGGCGCGCCACCAACGCCGAACTGGCGGCGCGGGTGAATCTCTCGCCTTCGGCCTGCCTGCGGCGGTTGCAGCGGCTGGAAAGCGAGGGCGTGATCGTCGGCTATGGCGCGCGGCTGGAGCCACGGCAGCTGCGGCTGGGCCTGCAGGCCTTCGTGCGCGTGCAGCTGGAAAAGCACGACCAGGCCGCCATCGGCCACTTCGTGGACAGCGTGCAGGCGTGGGACGAGGTGGTGGCCTGCCACGCGCTGACGGGCGACATGGACTACCTGCTGCACGTGTACGTGCGCGACCTGGAGCACTTCTCGCGCTTCCTGCTGGACCGGCTGCTCAATGCCGGTGGCGTGGCCGATGCCAATTCCAGCTTCGTGCTGCGCACGGTGAAGGGCTTCCAGGCGTTGCCGCTGTCGCAGCTGGAGTCCTGAGCGACCACCGGGCGGGCCCGGTGGCCTGGCTTCAATGGATCAGCACTTGTCCTTGCGGCCGATCAGCTTGCCAAGGCGCGAGGCTTCCTCGCACTTCGGCGCGGCCACCGGTGCCGGTGCGGCAGCTGCGGCGCGCGCGCGCTGCAGCTGCTGGATCTTCGCGCGGATCTGCGGCATCGCTGCCATCGCGGCCTTTTCGCCTTCCAGGATCGCGGTGCCACGCTGGCTGAAATCGGCGGCACCGATGTCCAGTACCTTCGGGCGGATGACGATGTCGGCGCGCGCCAGTTCCTGCTCGCCCAGGCGCTGGCCCATGATCGAGATGGACTGGTTGACGATGCCCAGCATGTCGGTCGGCGCTTTGCCGCTGGCCTTGCTGGAGATGTCGACGGCGATCACGAAGTCGGCGCCGAGCTGGCGGGCAGCGTCCACCGGTACCGGGCTGACCACGCCACCGTCGATGTAGTTGCGGCCGCCGATCTTCACCGGCTCGAACACACCGGGGATGCTGCTCGACGCGCGCACGGCCTGGCCGACATTGCCGCGCACGAAGATTGCGCGCTCGCCGGTTTCCAGCTGGGTGGCGACGGCGGCGAACGGCTTTTTCAGGCGCTCGGCAGGACGGTTGGCAACCTGTTCGTTGACGTAGTCCTGCAGCTTCTGGCCCTGCACCAGGCCACCGGAGAACAGGCGCACATCGCGGATGCTGGCTTCATCAAGCGCCACGGCCCTGCTCTGCATCTGGAAGGCATCCATGCCGCTGGCATACAGGGCGCCGACCACGCTGCCGGCGCTGGTGCCGGCGACCACGGCCGGCTCGAAGCCGTTGGCCTCCAGCATCTTGATCACGCCGATATGGGCAAAGCCTTTGGCCGCGCCGCCGCCCAGGGCGATGCCGATCTTCACCGGCTTGGCCTGCGGGACCACGGTCGGCGCAGGCGGTGGCGTGGGGCGGACCGGGTCGCCACCGCAGCCGGCCAGCAGGCCGATCAGGGCGACAGACAGCAGCATGCGGGGGCGGAACAGGCTCATCGGCAGTGCGCGCACGGCGCCGGATTCAGGAAAGGGCGCCAGCATACCGAAGCCGTGGCGGGGCGGGCAGGGTGGGAAATATCGCCCATTCATAAAGGTAGTGCCGGCCGCGGGCCCGCCAACCAAAGGAAACCAGGCCCCCGGCCCAGGGGCGGCCCGCCCCCGGCCGGCCCAAAACGGGAGCCGGGCCAGGTCCAAGAGGTTTCCGGCCCCCGGCCCGCCACCAAAAGGTAAACATGCCAACCGACAATGGGGGGCCCGCCCCCCCCCGGCCCCAACCGGCTGCGTGCCCACGTCCACGAAGTTTACCGCCCCCCCCCGCCCCGAACCCCCGCGGGCAAA
>NZ_JAVFVN010000416.1:0-600 GCF_030910085.1 Stenotrophomonas maltophilia group sp. RNC7
ATGAAAGAGGACTATTAACAAGTGAAACAGATCCATTAGGAAAGGTTACTTATTATGAATACGATGGCAACGGAAATCTAATTTCAGTAAGAGATCGAGATAATTTTGATACAGCTTATGAGTACGATCCAAATAATCTATTAAAGAAAATAACCTTTGATGATGGAAAGAAAATAGAATATGAATACAATCCATTAGGGCAACTGGTAGAGATGCAGGACTGGCTAGGAGTAACAGAACTAGAGCTGGATCCATTAGGTAGAATTCTAAATGTGAATGACTTTAAAAACCAAATAATAGAATATACATGGAGCCCTACAGGAGAAAAAGAGTCCATGGTTTATCCAGATGGCAGCGTTGTTCATTATGGATACGACAAGCTAGGAAGAATGACAGAGGTAATAGATGGTCTAGGAAAAACTACAGCATATAAATATGATGCCGTAGGCAATGTAGTAGAGCGCATTCTTCCAAATGGAACAAGAACAGAATACAAATATGATGCAATCTATCAGATTACAGAGCTTAAGGAACTGGACCCATCTAGAAAGATTACAGATCGATATTTATACAGCTACGATAAAGCAGGAAATAAAATAT
>NZ_JAVFVN010000596.1:0-76034 GCF_030910085.1 Stenotrophomonas maltophilia group sp. RNC7
CCGCCGCCCGTCCGGCCCGGGCGGCCGGGCCGCCGCCTCCCTGCGGCGGCCACCCCGCCCGCCGACCCCGCCCCCCCTTCGACAGGTTCACGCGGCTGTTGGTAGGTGTCGACCTTGGTCGACACATCTGTCAGATATCGAGTGAATTCATCCACGCATGGCATGGATCTATCGTGTCGACCAAGGTCGACACTTACCAGAGCAGTACGCCGTTCCGACAGATCGCGGAAAACTGTCGAAGGCGGGGTGGGGGGGGGGGGGGGGGGGGGGGGGGGGGGGGGGGGGGGGCGGCGCGGGCGGGGGCGGTGGGTGTGGGGGCCCCCCGCCACCCCCCCCCCCCCCCCCCCCCCCCAACCCCGCCATCCCTCAGGAAACCAGCTTTTGCTTTTGCTTTTGCTTTTGCTTCGGCTTCGGCTTCGGCTTTGGCTATGGCTGTTGCTTCGGCGGGTGCAGGGCGCAGCCCTGCCGTACCCCTACCCCCGTGCCATTGCCTGCCACCACTGCGACAGCAGCTCCGGCCTGCGCAGGCGCTCGCGCCACCAGCGCAATGCCGCGCCATCCTCACCGGTGCGCCAGGCCAGCCAGAACGTTTCCTCCGGCTTGTGTTCCTCCACCTCACGGATCACCAGCTGGCCACGCGCCACAGCAGCGCGCGCGCATGGCTCGGGCAGGAAGCCGAAGCCCACCCCTTCGCACTGCAGCTTCAATTTGCTGGCCATGTCTGGCACGGTCAGCATCTCCTGCCCCATCAACAGGCCCACCGTGCGCGGCAGCAGCCTGCGCGCCGAATCGGAAACGGCGATCGCGCAATGCTCGACCAGCTGCTCACGGCCCAGCACGCCCTGCACGTTGGCCAACGGATGATCGGGTGCCACCGCGAACACGAACGCCACCGTTCCCAGCGGCTCGACCACATAGCCGCCACCACTGGGCCCTTCGCCCGGCGCGCCGACCAACAGGTCGGCACGGCGGTCGAGCAGGGCCTCCCAGGTGCCGGACAGGGCCTCGCCGATCAACCGCAACCGGGTTGGTGCCTCGGCCTCACGGAATGCGGCGATGTCCGGCCCAAGCAGCCAGGTCGGGAACACCGAGTCCACCGCCAGGGTCAGTTCGGTCTCCCAACCCGACGCCACCCGGCGCACCCGCAGCTCCAGCTCGCGGGCAGCGCGCAGCAGGTGTCGGCCTTCGTCCAGCAGCGCGCGCCCAGCCTCGGTCAGCTCTGCACGTGGGCCGACCCGGTCGAACAGCTGCACGCCCAGATCCTCCTCCAGCTTGGCCACGGTATAGGAAATCGTCGAGGGCACCTTGTGCAGGGCCTTGCCGGCGGCGGCAAAGGAGCCACGGCGGTCGATGGCATCCAGGATCTGCAGGGCATCGAGGCTGAGCTTGAGCATTCGAATTTTTCGATGATGGTCGTCAAAACTATCCGTTTTTCAAACCTCGGACGCAAGCGGATACTTCTCTCCAACGGGGAAACACAGCGGTCACTGGCCCACCCCGCCCCATCGAAACCATCGAACAAGGAGATTCCCTCATGCTGCAGATCCGCAAGAGCGCTACCCGTGGCCTGGCCGAGCATGGCTGGCTGTCCTCGCGCCATACCTTCTCCTTCGCCAACTACTACGACCCCCGTTACGTCAGCTTCGGCCCGTTGCGGGTGATCAACGAAGACAAGGTGATCGGCGGCCAGGGCTTCGGCACCCACGGCCACAGCAACATGGAAATCATCTCCTACGTGCTGGGCGGTGCACTGGAACACAAGGACTCGATGGGCACCGGTTCGGTGCTGCGCTACGGCGACGTGCAGCGCATGAGCGCCGGGAGCGGCGTCACCCACAGCGAGTTCAACCACTCGGCCGACGAGACCGTGCACTTCCTGCAGATCTGGATCTTCCCGGACACCGAGAACATCGTGCCGTCGTACGAAGAGACCCACTTCTCGCCGGACAGCAAGCGCGGCCAGCTGCGCCTGATCGCTTCGCCGGACGGCGCCGACGGTTCGCTGCGCATCCACCAGGATGCCCGCATCTTCGCCACCATTCTTGATGGCGGCCAGAAGCTGCATCACGCCCTCGGCAACGGTCGTGGCGCCTATGTGCAGGTGGCGCGTGGCCAGCTGCAGGTCAACGGCATCACCCTGGAAGCCGGTGATGCGCTGCAGGTCAGTGACGAAGCCCAGCTGACCCTGGAAAACGGCAACGACGCCGAAGTGCTGGTGTTCGACCTGCCGCTGTAAACACGCCCTGTCCTGAAGACGTGGCCCGGCGATGCGGAAAGGCATCGCCGGGCCCGCTGCGCCTGATGGACGGCCCGCAATCGTATTCGGCCTTCGGTGACCCGAATGCCCCTTGCCCGATGCGACTGGAAACGCTTTCATGGCAGTGTTTATCCGGACCCGCTCTCGCATGACGCCTTCATCTCCGCGTGCCCAGCAGCACGCCACCCGTGCCGCCTTCTTCATTCCTGGATTCGCCACCGCCGCGTGGGCGCCGATGGTGCCTTACGCAAAGGCCAAGGCCGGGCTGTCGGACGCCAGCCTCGGCGCCGTGCTGCTGTGCCTCGGGCTCGGCTCGCTGCTGGCGATGCCGCTGGCAGGTGCACTGACGGGGCGGTTGGGTTGCCGCCGGGTGATGGTGATCACCTGCGCGATGATGCTGTGCGCCCTGCCCTTGCTGGTGCTGGCACCCTCGCCGGTGTCGCTGGGCGCGGCGCTGTTCGTGTTCGGTGCCGGCGTCGGTGCACTGGATTGTGCGATGAACATGCAGGCGGTGGCGGTCGAGCGCGATGCCGGGCGCGCGATGATGTCCGGCTTCCACGCCTTCTACAGCATCGGTGGATTCGTCGGCGCTGGCTGCATGACCGGGCTGCTGATCCTCGGCACGCCGCTGTGGCTGGCCGCGCTGGTTTCGGTGGTGGCACTGCTGCTGGTTGCGATGCTGTCGGCGCCGCATTGGCGTCCGCAACGGATCCTGCACGAAGGCCCCTTGCTGGCACTGCCGCATGGCGTGGTGCTGTTCATCGGCGTACTGGCCTTCGTGGTGTTCCTCGCCGAAGGCTCGATGCTGGACTGGAGCGCCGTGTTCCTGGCCGAAGTGCGGCAGGTGCCGCGTGACCAGGCCGGGGCCGGCTTCGCGTTGTTCACCCTGGCGATGACGGCAATGCGCCTGTTCGGTGACGGCATCGTCGAGCACCTCGGCCGCACCCGCACCCTGGTCTTTGGCGGTATCACGGCCGCGGCAGGCTTCACCCTGGCCACACTGGTGCCCTCGTTTCCGGTGGCGCTGGCCGGATACGTACTGGTCGGGCTGGGCTGCGCCAACATCGTGCCGGCGCTGTTCTCGATGGCAGGCCAGCAGCGGGTGATGCCGGAAAGCATCGCAATCACTGCCGTGACCACACTGGGTTACGCCGGCATCCTCGCTGGCCCGGCTGCGATCGGCGCCGTGGCGCACGCCACCAGCCTCGGCTTTGCCTTCCTGTGCGTCGCCGTACTGCTGCTGGGCGTAGCCGCCTCCGCCCGCTCACTGGCCCGACGCGTGGCCTGACAGAAAATGGGGACGGAGGGGATTAAGTCGCATCTGCCCCGAGTGTGCTGCAAACGACTTAATCCCCTCCGTCCCCATTTTTCAGCCGTGTGCCAGCCATTCGGCCTGGGCCGGCAGCTGTGGGGCTGGGCACGTGCTCTGCGGGTGGTGCTCGTCACGCGCCATCCAGTCGTCGACCACGCCGGCCAGCAGGTCCAGCCGCAGCGGCAGGGTGATGTGGTCCTCGCCGCGCATCTCGATGTAGTGCGCGCGCGGATTGGCCTGGGCCAGTTCGCGGCCCTGGCTGACCGGAATGTGCTGGTCGCCCTGCCCGTGCAGCAACAGCACGCAGGCGCGGGTATCGGCCAGCGCACGCGCGACGTCGACGCGGTCCAGATCGACATCGATACGGCGGCTGGCGGCGGCGATCACCTGGTTGATGTCCTGGCCGCCGTAGCGCCAGCGCGCGTAGGAGGCGACCGCCTGCGCCTTCAGGCCTTCCGGCTGCAGCCCCATCAGGTGCGGAATCATCGTGCGGATCGCTACACCGGCATTGGCGAACGATTCCATCGCCACCACGCCTTCCACCTGGTCGCCGAGCTTGTCGGCGGTGAATACCGCTGTGGCGGCGCCATAGGACACGCCGAACAGGTACAGCGGGCCGGTTACTTCGCCGCGCGCGCGCAGCTCGCCGATGACATCGACCACGTCATCCGATTCATAGGTGCCATAGCCGGACGGTCCTGCACCGGACTGGCCATGGTTGCGCAGGTCGAGCGTGACCACGCGGTAGCCGGACTCGGCCAGCTGCAGCGACCATGGCAGCATCGAATCACCGTTCATCATCCAGCCGTGCAGCAGCACTACGGTGCCGCGCGGCGTCTGCGCACGGAACGGCTGCGGCACCGCCAGGCTCAGGCCGGTATCCAGCGGCAGGCCGTTCTCGTGGCGCTGCGGCAGGTAGTGGTAACGCGCGCCGTAATCGCCGGGATCGAACACACGCCAGAAGATCGGCACGCCATCGCGGCCCGGCGCGAAGCCATGGCGGTTGGGCAGTTCGGCGATGGCCGCGGCGATGCGCGGGCGATCGAGCAGGGTCGATACACCACCTGGCGCGATCAGCCGATCGGCGAGCGAGGTGGACGAGGCATTGATGGAGGAGGAGCATGCAGCCAGCCACAGGCCGGCGCACGCCAGCAACAGCAGCAGCAGGCGCTTCATATCACGTCATAGGGATGAATCAGACAGGCTGGGACGTTAACGCCCCGATAGACCGGTCATCTATCGCGCGCGGATGACGACTTGATGACAGCGCAGGAACGATTCAGCTTGGTGTACAAGCTGTATCCGTTCAGTCATTGATCCGGATCAATGAATACGCCGGCATGCTTGCCCACAGTGCCCCCATGCGCACCTCGTTCAAGCTCGCCATTGCCCTGGCCGCCACGCTGGCCGCCGCCTATGGCATCGCCCGCAGCACGCCCTACTGGTTCGCACCTCGGCAGGCCGCGCAGGTCGACATCCACGACCCGGCGCTGATCGCACAGGGGCAGTACCTGTCGCGCGCCGCCGACTGTGCGGCCTGCCACACCGCGCCGGGCGGCAAGCCGTTCGCCGGTGGCCTCGGCATGCAGACGCCGATGGGGACGATCTACTCGACCAACATCACGCCCGATCCGCAGACCGGCATTGGTGCCTACGATTACGCCGACTTCGAACGCGCGGTGCGCCGTGGCATCCGCCACGATGGCCAGCCGTTGTATCCGGCAATGCCGTACGCCTCGTACGTGGTTGCCCGCGACGCCGAGATCAAAGCGCTGTACGCCTATTTCATGGGCTCGGTGCAGCCGGTGAAGCAGGACAACGCCGACAGCACGATTCCATGGCCCGCCAACATGCGCTGGCCTCTGGCATGGTGGCAACTGCTGTTCGCACGCCCACGCAGCTTCAGCCCGGATCCGTCGCTGGACGCCGGCAAGCAGCGTGGTGCCGAACTGGTGGAAGGCCTGGCGCATTGCGGTGCCTGCCACACGCCACGCGGGCTGGCGTTCCAGGAAAAGGCGATGGCCGATGATGGCAGCCGCCAGTTCCTGTCCGGTTCGGTGCTGGAAGGCTGGTACGCGAAGAACCTGCGCAACGAATCGACCGGCCTGGCCAGCTGGAGCGAAGGCGAGATCGTCGACTTCCTGCGCACCGGCCGCACCGATCGTTCGGCGGCTTTCGGCGGCATGGCCGATGTGGTCGAGCACAGCACGCAGTACCTGTCCGACGCGGACCTGCTGGCGATGGCGCGCTACCTGAAGCAGCTGCCCGCCCGCGAAGGACGCAGCGCACAGTGGTCGCCCGGCACCGACACCACCACCGCCGCACTGCGCAGCGGCGACTACCGCGTGGCCGGTTCGCTGGCCTATGCCGAGCACTGCCAGGCCTGCCACCGCGCCGACGGCCGCGGCATGCCTCGCGTCTATCCGGCCCTGGCCGGCAACTCGATCGTGTTCGCTGACGATCCCAGCTCGCTGGTGCAGGTGACCCTGATCGGCGGCCGCACGCCACAGACCCCGCACGACCGCATGGCCTTCACCATGCCAGGCTTCGAGCAGCTGCCGAATGCGCAGCTGGCACAGATCCTGACCTTCATCCGCAGCAGCTGGGGCAATCAGGCCAGCGCAGTGAGCGAGGTCGACGTGGCGCGTATGCGCCGGGTGGTGCGCGACAAGCCGGTGCACTACGTTCCGCAGGAGACCGCACAATGAAGCGTTCGCGCACGCGTTCCCGCCTGCTGATCGGCAGTGCGATCACCATCGTGCTGCTGGCCGGCGCCGGTACCCTCGCTTACCGTCATCTGTACCCGGATCTGGATGCCGCCGTGACCGGCACGATCGATATCCTCGATGCACAGGGCAAGGTGGTCGGCCACTACCACGCGCCCAGCGCCGAAGAAATCGCCGGGCTCGGCAATGCCGAGTCGGTGATGCTCGGCCGCCGCCTCCTCAACGAGACCGCACGGCTGCTGCCGGACAATGTCGGCAACGATCTGAACTGCAACTCGTGCCATATGGCCGAGGGCAAGCGTCCATTCGGAAACCACTACTTCAACACCGGTGGCGGCGCTTATCCGCGTTACATGCCGCGGCCTGGCAAGGTGATCGGGTTGACCGAACGCATCAATGGCTGCCTGCAGCGTTCGATGAACGGCAAGCCGCTGCCGAAGGACGCGCCACAGATGCGCGCGATGCTCGACTACATGGCGTGGCTAAACAGTGCAGTGCCGGACGGTGCAAAAGTCGCCGCGCCAAGCGAAGGGCCCATCGACAGCACGCTGGCCCCGGATCCGATCCGCGGCCAGGCGCTGTACGCCACGCAGTGCGCTGCCTGCCACGGCGACAACGGCGAAGGCCGGCGCGACGCCAGTGGTGACATCGCCTTCCCACCGCTGTGGGGCGACCACAGCTTCAACATCGGCGCCGGCATGGCGCGCCTGTACAAGGCGGCCGGTTTCGTCAAGCACAACATGCCACCGGCAGTGACCCGCGAACCTCCGCTGGGGCAGCAGGTGATGCCCGACCAGGATGCGGTGGACATCGCCAGCTACTTCATCAACCAGCCGCGGCCGGACTTCGCCAACAAGGGCAAGGACTGGCCGCGCGACCCGAAACCCAAGGACGCGCGGTACTGATGCCGGCAGCAGGTGCCGGCCGTCGCACAACACGATTCCTGCATCGCCACGTCATGCCGATGTCATTGGCACTGCCGACACTCCGGGGCTTCCCTCTTCTGAAGGTCCGGTCTCGATGCGAACGTCTGCGCGCTTTCCCCGTGTCTCGCTGCTTGCCCTGCTGATCGCCCCCGCACTGGACGCCCTGGCCGAAGCACCGCAGGGCGAGACTGCCGAAGCGCGCAGCAGCGATGCGCGAACCCTTGACCAGGTACAGGTGATCGGCCAGGCCACCAGCTACGCCAAGACGGCGGTGCGCGCGGAAACGCTGAACCGGCAGACCGTGATGAGCAGCGTCAACGACGCGCTCAATGAAGTGCCCGGCGTGGTGGTCAGCGAAGCCGATGCCACCGGCTCATCGGTGTGGGGCACGCAGATCAGCATGCGTGGCTTCGTCACCAACCGCGACACACAGCAGATCGGCACTACCATCGACGGCCTGCCCAACGGCGGTTCGGGTTACGGCGGCGGCTCGCTGGCCAACCGCTACATCGACACCCTCGATCTGGAGACAGTGGAAGTCAGCCAGGGCACCGCTGATATCTCCTCGCGCTCGAACGAAGCGCTGGGCGGCACGCTCAACTTCCTCACCAGCGACCCGCTGCAGGACAGCCGCCTGCGTTTCGTGGTCGGCGCCGGTGACAACGAGGCGCGCAAGTACTACGTGCGCTACGACACCGGCCTGCTCGGCGGCCACACCCGCGCCTGGGTCAGCGCCTCCTCGTCGAAGGTGCATGACTGGATCGACGGCACCGGGCACGCCAGCAACGACCACATCGCCGGCAAGTTCATCACCGAACTGGACCGCTGGACGCTGACCGGCTACCTGTCCTACAACGATGCGGACGAGCCGGAATACACCAGCGTCTCACCGAAGGGCTTCGCCACCAATCCTGATCGTGACAACCTGGTCGGCACCCTCACCGGCATTCCCTACCTGGACCAGAACTACCGTTCCGGCTCGCGTGCGCTGCGCGAGAACACCTTCGGCTACCTGCGCGCGGCCTTCGACGGTGGCAACGGCTTCAAGGCCTCGGTGGCGGCTTACGGACACCGCATGGAAGGTCGTGGCGACTGGCTGCCACCTTACCTGGCACAGGTCAGCGACGATGGTGCCGGCCGCCCCGAATCGGAGTACATCGGTGGAAAGACCGTGTACGGCGGCAGCAACCGTGGCCAGATCTTCTTCGTCAATCCCGACGGCAGCGCCGCGCAGCGCCTGGCCAACTGCACACCGCGGCTGGGTTTCACTGCCGAATATGATCCGAACTGCTACGCCGGCAACGTGCTGGGCGCGCAGTCGTATCGCCACACGCACTACGACAACGACCGCATGGGCGTGACCGCCGACGTCGAGTGGCGGCAGACCTTCGGCACGGTCGACAACACGATCCGTGGCGGCCTGTGGGTGGAGAAGCTGGACCGATCGGCACGCCGCGACTGGCATCGCCTGCTCAACGTCGGCCAGGATATCGCCTTCGACCATCAACCGTACTGGGTACAGTTCGAGGACAAGTACAAGGTTGACGAGCAGATGTACTACGTCGAGGACGTGGCGAGGTTCGGGCCGTTCAGCGCACGCCTGGGCGTGAAGCAGTTCTTCGTCGACCAGTCGCGCCGCCGCGTGATCGGTGCCAGCGAGCACGTCAGATCCGATTCCAGGTCCGACCCGCTGCTGTCCACCGGCTTGACCTGGGCGCCGGGCGTGGAAGGCATGGAGCTGTTCGCCGGCTTCTCGCAGAACTTCGCCGCGATTCCTTCCGGCGTGCTCGGCGAGACCGACCCGCAGCGCTTCCGCAACGTCGAGCCGGAGACCGCTGACAACATTGAAGTGGGCATGCGCATCAGCCGCTGGCCGCTGACCGCCTCGGTCACGCTGTACAACATCAAGTTCGACAACCGCATCGTCTACCTGCCGGCCGGCTTCGTCAGCGGCATTGACTACCTGGGCGAGACCGACGGTGTCTACGAGAACTTCGGCGGCGTGGAAAGCAACGGCCTGGAAGCGGCGTTCGGCTATGGCTGGGACAACGGCTGGCGCCTCAACGCCGCCTATACCTACAACCGCTCCAAGTACCTGGGCAGTGGCGATGCCGCGCGTGATACCCAGCTGGGCATCGTCGACGGCGCCAAGGTGATCGGCCAGCCCGAACAGACCCTCGTCCTGTCGGCAGACTGGCAGGGTGAGAACTGGAACTTCGGCCTGTCCGGCCGTTACCTGGGCACGCGCTATCTCGACGCCGCCAACGTCAACAAGCTGCCGTCGGCCACCGTGTTCAACGCCAACATCGGCTTCGACCTGCAGGGCCTGTCGCCGCGCCTGAAGGGCATGGGCGCCAACCTGGTGGTGAGCAACCTCACCGATAAGCGGTATCTTGCAGGGGTGGACGGCCGCGACAACGCCTTCATCGGCGCTCCGCGCACCGTCGGGATCTCTTTCCGCGTGGACCTGTGAGTGAGCCCGTGACCGATATCGGCCGACGCCGGTTGTTGCAGGCCGGCGTTGCCGCCGGCCTTTCTCCGCTGCTGCCCAGCATCGCCCGGGCCGCAGCGATCGCCCCCGCCACGCAGACGCGCAGCCTGGAAGACCTGCAGCACATCGTGGTGTTCATGCAGGAGAACCGTTCGTTCGACCACTACTTCGGCACGCTGCCGGGCGTACGTGGCTTCGGTGATCGGTTCGTCGCCCCGGCCGCCGCGCTGCAAGCAGGTGGCCGCGTCCGCAGCCTGTGGCTGCAGCCCGATGCCAGCGGCAAGCGCGCGATCGCGCCGTTCCCGCTGGATACCGCCGCGCACTTCGGCTACATGCGCGTGGAAGGCACGCCGCATACCTGGCCCGATGCGCAGCGCGCCTGGGACCAAGGTCGCATGGGGCAATGGCCGAAGGCCAAGCAGAACCACTCGATGGGCTACTTCCAGCGCAGCGACCTACCGTTCCAGTTCGCGCTGGCCGATGCCTTCACGATCTGCGATGCCTACCACTGCGCAATGCAGGCCGGCACCAACCCGAACCGGGTGTTCCTGTGGACCGGCCACAACGATCCGCAGGCCCACGCTGGTGGCCCGGTGATCGCCAACTCGCACGACAATTTCCCTGAACAGGGTGGGCACCCGGCGTCGTACCGCTGGACCAGCTATGTCGAGCGCCTGCAGAGGGGCGGCGTGTCCTGGCAGATCTACCAGGACATGGCCGACAACTTCACCGACAACCCGCTGGCGGGTTTCGAGGCCTTCCGTCAGGCCCACCGCGCGGCGCCAGGGCATGACCCGCAGCTGCGCGCGCGCGGGGTCAGCACGCGGGGCCTGACGCAGCTGCGCCAGGACGTCATTGACGGGCGCCTGCCGCAGGTCAGCTTCATCATCGCCGACGCGGCCGGCAGCGAACATCCCGGCCCGTCCAGCCCGGCACAGGGCGCGGCCTATACCGCACGCGTGCTGGATGCGCTGACCGCCGATCCGGACGTGTGGAGCCGCACCGCCCTGCTGCTGATGTTCGACGAGAACGATGGCTTCTTCGACCACATGCCGCCCCCTGCCCCGCCTTCGCCGGTGGACGGTGGCTGGGCGGGTGTGTCCTCGGTCAGCACCGAAGGCGAGTACCACCGACACCCGGCACCGGGTGACGAAAAGTACGATCTCGCCGAACTGCGCGGGCGCCCGTACGGTCTGGGACCGCGCGTGCCCCTGTACGTGATCTCGCCGTGGAGTCGCGGCGGCTGGGTCGATTCGCAGGTGTACGACCACACCTCGGTCATACGGCTGATCGAGCGCCGCTTTGGCGTGGCCGCACCGGACATCTCGCCGTGGCGCCGCGCGGTCTGCGGCGACCTCAGCACTGCGTTCGACTTTGCCCAGCGCGATACCCGCCCGTTCGTCTGCGGCCTGCCCGACGTGAGTGCGGTTGCCGCACGCGCCGCTGCCTTGCCGGGACGCACCGTGCCCACGCTGCCAGAGGGGCTGAAACCAGCGAAACAGGAAAGCGGTGTACGCCCGGCGCGCGCCCTACCCTATCGTCCGCAGGCATCGATTGCCGCAGTCGATGCCTCGGGTGTGGATCTGACGCTGTCCTGCGAAGGCGCGGCGGCCGTGCTGCATGTCTACGATCGGCTGCGGCTGGATGCGGTACCACGCCGCTACACGCTGCTGCCAGGTACGCCACTGCGCGAGCGCTGGCCGCTGGACGCCCAGGGCCGCTATGACCTTTGGCTGCTTGGTCCGAACGGCTTCCACCGCCACTTCCAGGGTGCGGTCAAGGCGCCTGCCGTGCAGGCTTCGATCGAGCGCGCGGACGGCCAGCTACGGCTGCACCTGCGCAATCTGCACAACAGCGCGCAGAATGTGCGGGTGCAGGCCGGCGCCTATGCCGGGCACATGCCGGAGCAGGCGCTGGTGCTGCCGGCGCATGCTGAGGCCACGGTGGCGTGGGACGCGGCGCCCACCGCAGGGTGGTACGACCTGCGCATCGGTGCGGGCGACAGTGCACTGCGACTGGCCGGCCGCGCCGAGGATGGGCGCCCCGGCACCAGTGACCCGGCAATGGGCAGCGAGCCATTGCGGTTCGAGCACGATTGAGGAGCCCTCTGTAGAGCCGAGCCCACGCTCGGCTACTTCTCGCCCTGGTCGCATTGCACCGAAAAAGCAGCCGAGCGTGGGCTCGGCTCTACAGCGCAGACCGGTAGATTCAGGCCTCCTGCAGCCCCGGCCGGCCGTGCTCCACCGCGTAGCGCTTCCAGCTCTGCAGCGCGCCATTCGGCTGCATTACGGTATCCAGCGTCTTCATGTCGCCGATCCACGCATCGCGGGTGACATCGCACAGCACGTAGCCACGCTTGTCGGTGGTCGCTTTCAGATAGGGGCTGTGCGCAATCTGGTTGCTGGCATACGCGTCCACACCCTGGCCATCGGCGCCGGAAGTGATCGACGTGGCGAGGAACTCGCTGGAGATCACGCCCGAGTCACGGTGGTCCTGCACCAGATCACTCGCATAGTGGCGATGCGCGTCGCCGCAGGCAGTCACTACGTTGCCGAAGCCCACCTTCTGGATGTGGTCAAGCAGGCGCCGGCGGCTGTCCAGATAGCCTGACCACTGGTCGTCGGACGATTGCACCACGCCGTCCTTCTCGCGCATGTAGTTGCCCAGCGCCACCTGGTGGGCGATCGTGTGCCAGCGTGGTGCAGCATCGGCCAGGCCGTCGAACAGCCAGCGCTCCTGCTTCGCCCCCACAATGCTGCGCTCTGGCGATTCCACCTCCTCACGCAACGCCATGTTCACCTGCTTGCTGCGGTACTGACGGGTATCGAGCAGGTGCAGGTCCATCAGCGTGCCGTAGCGTGCGCGCCGGTACATCTGCATGTGGCCATCGCGCGGGAATGCCGAGCGGCGCAGTGGCATGTTCTCGTAGTAGGCCTGGAACGCCTGTGCGCGACGCAGCAGGAACACTTCGCTGGGCGTGTCATCCTGGTCTTCGGCACCGGCCCAGTTGTTGTCCACTTCATGGTCGTCAAAAGTGACGAACCACGGTGCCGCCGCATGCGCGGCCTGCAGGTCGGGATCGCTCTTGTACTGGGCGTAGCGGCGGCGGTAATCATCCAGCGTGTAGATCTGCGGGCCGACGTGGTTGCGCAGGTTGGTGAACGGCTGGCCGTTCATCTTCCGCAGGCCCGGCTGGCTTTCGCCTTCGTAGATGTAGTCACCGTAGTGGAAGACGAAATCCAGCGGTTCGTCGGCGATGCGCCGCCACGCGGTGTAGTGGCCTTCTTCGTAGTGCTGGCAACCGGCCACCGCAAAGCGCACACGATCCACTGCGGCCGTGGCTGCGGGCAGCGTGCGGGTACAACCGACCGCACTGGCGTGGCCGCCTACGGTGAAGCGGTACCAGTAGGGCCGTCCGGGCGCCAACCCGTCCAGCTCCACGTGCACGGCGTGGCCGAGTTCGGGATGCGCCATTGCCGAACCCTGGCGCACCACCTTGCGCATGCCATCGTCTGCTGCCAGTTGCCATTCGACCGCCATCGGCCGGGTCGGCATGCCACCGCCGAACACCAGCGGTTCGGTCGCCAGGCGCGTCCACAGCACCACGCCATCGGCCGAGGGATCACCCGAGGCCACGCCCAGGGTGAAGGGTGTGCTGGCAAAGCGCGGCTTGGCCAGCAGGTTGCGCGGGTTCAGCGCGGTGGCATCGGCCTGCGCGGCCAGTGCGTGCGCCGTGCCCATCCAGGCCCCGGCGGCCGACAAGCCGGCCAAGGCCAGGAATCGCCTGCGATTGATCGTCTCCACGGGTGAACCCTCAGTTGTAGATGATGTGGAAATAGAAGAAGCGGCCGTAGTCGTCGATCTCAGTTCGGAAACGCCCGTTCGGACCGGTGCTGTAGGTTGGCTGGGTGTTGAACAGGTTCTTGGCCTCGTACTTCAGCGTTACGTGCTTGCCGACCTTGTGGCTGAAAGCCATGTTGAACGTCATGTATGGGTCGTAGTACGAATCCAGCCATTCGGTGTCACCGAAGTCGACCAGCATCCGGCTGCGGTAGGTTCCGGACAGGCGCAGTTGCGAGCTCTTCCACGGCATGCGCCAGATCACCGACCCATTGAGCGACCAGTCCGGCTGGTACAGCAGGCGGTCCAGGCGCCGCTCGGTGCCATCGGTGATGCGGTAGTTGGTCTGGCCTTCCAGACGCGTCGCGTTGAAGTACATGTCGAAGCGCTGGCGGCCCCACTGCAGATTGCGATTGGCCACCGCGAACTCAACGCCACGCAGCTTCGACTCGTCGGTGTTCATCGGCTGGGTGACCCGGTAGCGGGTGTCCCCCACGTTCTCGAACGTGGTCAGGGTGTAGATATCGTCCTTGATCACCTTGTCGAACAGCGCTACCGAGACCAGGCCATTGTTGCCGTTGAAATACAGGTCCCACGCCAGGTCGACGTTGGTGGAACGGCGCGGCTGCAGGTTGGCATTGCCCTGCTTGATGGTGCAGAAGCCCCTGCCCTCCTCGTCATCGCCACAGCTGGTGCTGGTGGCCTGGGCGATGTTGCTCGGCGTCGGCCGGCCCAGCGTACGGCTGGCGGAGAAGCGCAGGCGCTGGTCCTCGCTCAGCTTGAACGTCGCATTCAACGAAGGCAGCAGGTTGTTGTAGCCACCGCTCGTGTTGCGGAAGGCGGAGGTATACGTACTGCCGCCATCATCGCTGAACGGGCTGTAGGCATCGAAGCGGGTGTGGTCGTAACGCAGGCCGCCGATCAGCAGCAGCCGGTCCCAGGCGTAGTGAGCGGACACATAGGCATTGGTGATGTCCTCCACGTACTTGTAGTCGCTGGTGAAGTTGGCATTCGGATACGCCGCATTGTTGTTGCCCAGCTTCGGCAGCAGTTCCTCGTTCCACTTGCGGTTGTCGATCAGAGGGAAGCCCGGCACGCTGCCCAGCAGCGTCGACCCCGGGTACAGGTAGTCGTTGAGCGTGGCACTGCTCCTGAAGTAGTCGAAGTCGATGTCCTGCCAGATCTTCAGGTGGCGGTACTCGGCACCGGTGGCCAGGCCGAAGCCACGCGCATCGGCGTCGATGTTGTAGCTGAAGTCCGCGCGCAGGTTGTCGATGCTCTCCTTGGCATCGCGCGGGGAGACATAGGCCTGCGCCGGATTGAGCTTGAACGCGGAGCTGGTCAACAGGCTGGAATCAGAAACCGCTACCGCGTTTGGGAACCCGTGACTGTCATTCTCGTAGTCGACGAACAGATTGCTTGGATAGGCACGCACACCCCAGTAGACCTGGTTGTTGTGGAAGGTCTCTTCGGTGTGGCCACCACGCAGGGTCAGGCGCGAACGGTCGCCGACGTCCCAGTTGAAGCTGGCGATGGCGCCACGGTTGCTGCGGTCCCAGCGGTCGTGACGGTTCTTGATGTAGATGCTGTTGATCTGGGTGGTGCCGCTGTCCTCGGTCTGGTTGCGGATCGGAAACTTGGCGTTGCCATACAGATCCGTCTTGTTCATCGTTGAGTTCTCGTAGAACCGGTACGAGTACAGCAGCAGCGATGCGTAGAACGGATCATCCGAGGGCTTCCACTCAAGCTTGGCGGAGCCACCGAAGTTGGTGATGAAGTTGGTATAGGTGCCGGTACTGAAGTTGCCAGGCGCACGCAGGCCGTTCCAGCCCTTGGCCTCGTCCGGACCCGTGGTGCCGTCGGTGAGGTATTCTCCAGCGTCGTTGTAGTAGTAGTTCGACTCCACCCAGCGCTTGACGCTGTTGCGTGAACGCTGCTCATAGCGTGCCACCGCAACGATGCCGAATTCCTGGTCGGCGCCGAACTGGTTGGAGAACACCATCTTGGCGCTCTTGCCGAAATGGCCCAGGGTCTCGTGGTTGCCGCCGGCGCTGCGCTCGACGTTGGTCTCGGCAGTGGAATAGATGCCTGCCACATCGGCAAACACGTACCTGCCGGACCGGTCGAAGGCACTACGGCTGATGATGTCGATCACACCGCCGATCGCATCCGGTGCCTGCTCCGCACTGAAGCTCTTGTAGATGTCGGTTCGGGTACCGATGTCGCTGGGAATCAGCTGCAGGTTGTTCATGCGCTCCCCGGAGCCACTGCCCCCCACGCTGGCGATCGCGATGCCATCGATGGTGGTGTAGTTGAGGTTGGCCTGCACGCCGCGCACGGTCACGTAGCGTGGTTCGCCGGCATCCTCCACCGCACTCAGGCCTGGAGCGGCCATCAGGCTCTCGGCCAGGGTCTCGTCGCCGTAGCTGTCCATCTCGTCGTAGACCACCGAATCCTTGATCACCGGCGACGACTTCTTCTGGTCGATGACCTCATGCGCGGCAATCACCTTCACCGTGCCCAGGGTCGGCGCCAGCACCGCCCCGGCCTCGCGCGGCATCGGCGCGGCTGGCTTCGGCGCATTGCGTGCGGGTGCCGGATCGATGGCGATGACATTGCCATCCACCACGGTGTAGCCAAGACCGGTACCCGCCAGCAGTGCGTCCAACGCCTGCTTGACGGTGGCGCCCCGCGGCACAGCCCCGGCCATGTGCGCTTCGCCGCTGCCCGAGTACAGGAACTGCACGCCGGAACTGCGCGACAACTGCTCAAGCGCACGTGCCAGCGGTTGCGCCGCGATCGCCGCCGACACGCGGGTTTCAAGGCCATCGGCAGTGGCCGCGGCCGCCATTGGCACGCTGCAGGGAGACAGGGCGAGGATGATCGACAGGTAGAGCGTGTTGCGCATCACGGGTCCTTGGAAGAGAAAAGGCTGCGAGGTCGCCGCGTGACTTGGCAGCGGCTTCTCCCAAGTAAGAGCCCGCATCCACCGAAGTGGAGAACACGGATTCGATGAATTTTTTCTGACAGCTCACGACCGCGCGGGCCTCAGCGACTGCCGACCCGCACTGTGTCGGCTTCGCGCCTCACCACGAAGCGTGGGTCGCGTTCGAGGAAGGCCTGCAGCGCACCGATGCGATGCGCATCGAGGCTGCCCGACAACCGTGCCGATGCTGCGCCTTCGTCCAGCACGCGCACCTGCACCTGGTTGTGCCGGTTGAAGGCAGCTGCCACCTCATCGAGCCGCTCATCGAGGAAGGAGACTTTGCGCTGCTGCCAGTCCAGCAGCATCGACAGCGGCATGTCCACTGACTCGACGGCATGGCTTCGCGCGTCGACCTGCACCACCCGGCCCTGCTCCAGCTGGGCCAGGCGGCGGGCACCCGCGCCCTGGCTCCAGACCTCGACCTCGCCGGAGACCACGCCGATGCGGGTGCTCTGCAGCCGTCGCGATACATCGAATACAGTGCCGATATCCCGGATCTCCAGGCCGTTCACTTCCACCTCGAACGGACGGCGGTCGCGGGCGATGTCGAACGTGGCCTCCCCCTGCAGCAGCTCCACCCTTCGACTGAACCAGCTCATGCGTACCCGCAGTCGGCTGTCCGCGTTGAGCCGCACCTGGGTCTGGTCGGGCAGCACCAGGTCGCGGAGTTCACCATGCCCGGCACTGTAGAGCTGCTGGGTGGGCATCATCTGCGAAACCAGGCCCACGCCGAGCAGGGCAACACAGGCCGCGGCAGAGACCGTCCACCAGCGCACGCGACCGCGACGCAGCACGGCGCGGGGCGGCGCGTGCGCACGACCGAACAGCGGCACCACCTTGGCGGCGACCTGCTGCGGTGGCACCAGCGCCGCATCAGCCAACGGCGATTGCAGCGCCTCGCCCACCTGCCGGTGCAACGCGAGCGCGCGCATGTAGGCGCGAACATGCTCGGGCGAGCGCTTCATCCAGTCCAGGAACGCGACACGCCCGGCCTTGTCCAGCACCCCCTCGCGATTGCACAGGAACCAGTGCGCCGCCTCACGTTCGATCGTGTCGTCAGGCCTGCGTGATGGATACCGATTCATGTGAGCTCCCTGGCGCCCAGCGCCTTCCTGCAGGCCTCCAGCCCCTTGCCGATATGCTTGCGCACCATGTGCACCGACACCTGCAGCTGCTGGCTGATTCCCGGGCAGTCCAGCCCGTCGCGGTAGTGCAGCTCCATCACCCGGCGCGTGGTCGCCGGCAACCGCGCGATGGTGCTGCGGATATCGTTCCAGCGCTGCGCACGCTCGAATTCGCCCTCGATGTCTTCTTCGCTTTTCAGCACTTCGGCCAGCAGATCGACGTCTTCCAGCGGCGGTAGCGACGACCGCACGCGGGCGTGCTCGCGTGCCAGGTTGGCCGCCACGGTGAACAGGTAGGCTTCCGGGTTCTCGACCGCGTCGGCATCCTCGCCGGTGCTGCGCAGCAGCCGCAGGTAGACCTCCTGCGCCAGGTCTTCGGCATCCTCGCTGGCCGAACCGCGACGCAGGAAGAAGCCACGCAGCAGCCGGCGCCGCAGTTCGTAGCTCTTCTCCCAGATCCTCACGCTGTTCACGGCCGGCCAACCACCCCGAGGCTGGAAAGCCCAGCAGGGTGACCGCCATCGATGACAGTGGCGTTTCAACGACCGGAAGGCAGCCGCTAGAATGCGGCCCCTGCAATGTCCGGGCAGCCCGCACAAGGAGTGCTCCCATCAACGCACGCACCGCCATCAACACCTTCAGCAGCCTGCTGTTCCTGCTGCTGGTCGCCCACACCACCGCCTACCAGCAGCAGATGTGGCCACCCAGCCGGGTCATCCATGTGCATCCGGTAATCGTCGTCCTCGCCTATGCGCTGGGTGTGCTCACGCTGCTGTTGTGGATCGGCGGTCGTCGTGCGCCGGAACCCGCCCAACGCCTGGCGCGCTGGTTGCCCATCGTCGCCTGGTGCCTGCTGGGCATCGGCGTGGCGATCATCCCGGTGTTCCTGCCGGGGCTGTCCCCGGCCTGATCAGAGGCAGCGCCCAGCGCATCGGCCCCTGATACGGCGCGCGGCACCAACCCTTGCTTGCCAGAGACCCAAGCCCCGCCCGCCTACCGAAGCGCGGGGGGCAGGCCTACGCTTGTCTTCTCGGTGGCCGCCACGGTCGCCCTTCGCGTCACGGCGCCCGCCGTTGCGACCCCGCTCCAGTGCTGTGCACCCTGCCGGTGTTGTCGCCCAGGCAGACGTCCGACCGGCGCCCTCTGGAGACAGCCATGAACCAAGCCCTCATTCCCTTCGATACCGACCCGCTGGAAACACGGGAGTGGCGTGAATCGCTGCAGGCGGTGATGCAGGCCGGTGGCCGGCCACGCGCGCACTACCTGATCGATCAGCTGAGCGGGCTGGACACCCAGCAGCACGACGACCTGCATACCCGCGCATGGACGGCCGGGCGACCTGGCCGTCGAGCGCCGCCTGAACGCGATGATCCGCTGGAACGTGATGGTCATGGTGCTGCGTGCTGGATGCAGGACGCCATGGGCAGGTATGGCATCGACACCGGCAAGCGCGACCGGGCCCCGGTGTAAGGCGGCGGTGTTCACCACGCCCGTTGTGCGGGCGTGGTGAACGCAGGATCGCTACGGCATGCGTTTGAACAGGTTGGTCTGCAGGATCGGCGTCCCGTCGTGAGCGTAGAACGCCTTGGTCTCGGTCATCGTCGCCTGGTCATCGGCCACGGTGTAGATACGGGTGGAGGCCGGCGTACCGTGGTCCACCAGCTGCATCACCAGGGTGTTCGGCGCCGGCAGCTTCAGGTTGGCCTTGTCCGCGCCATAGGTGCCGGACAAAGGGCCCGGCGTACCGTCCAGCGCCAGCGTGCCGTCGGACTTCATGGTATTGCCATCATGCAGGACGATATCCACGTGCGAGCTCCAGCGGCCACCACCGGCGTCCTTGAACTCCAGCACCACACGCTTCGGACGCTGCGCCTCGGGCAGTGCCGAGGTCGCGGTGTCCAGCGACCAGCGCCCCAGCAGCGGCGACGGGGACGCTTCCACCGCCAGTGCCAACCCGGCCGGCAGCGAACACGCACACAACAACACAGCGGACAACAGCTTCATACGTTGCTCCGTTCCAGTGAAGAAGGTGCTGCGTGACGCGTTGTGGGGCGCAGCGCTTCGGATCGTGCACAGCATCGGGGCCCCGCACAAGGCAGGGCGCTGAACGCGCGGCAACCTCGTTCGCGCCTCCCGCGATTCAGGTCTGGCGGCAAGGCCTCATCACGTCCTTGTCGATACAAATCGTTACGTTATAACATTTCACTCCTATTTCACGAGTCCTGCCATGCGTCGCCACCTGCTTGCTGCCGCCATCCTGCTCGCTGTCCACACCGCCCACGCTGCGGACGCGCCTACCCTTCCCACCCTCCAGGTCCAGGCCTCCCCGCCCTCGCGCGTCGACAGCCGGGTCACCGTCGACAATCCACAGGCACAGAACCGTACCCTCGGAAGCCTGCTCGAACATGTCTCCGGCGTGCAGAGCAGCGCCTTCGGGCCGAACGCGGGCGCCCCGGTCATCCGCAGCCTCAGCGGCAACCGCGTGCAGATCCTGCAGGATGGCCAGTCCATTCTCGGCATGAACGCGATCAGCGGCGACATCAACATTCCGTTCGATCCACTGTTCGTGCGCAGCGTCATCGTCAACAAGTCCTCCGATACCGTGCGCTATGGCGGCAATGCGATCGGCGGCAGCGTGGAGATCGATTCCGGCCTCATCCCGCGCAGCATGGAAGACACGGAGCAGTCGATGGAGCTGGTCCTGCGCCAGGGCTTCAATGCCGCCGACGCGCAGGGCTTCCGCATGAACTTCAACAACCAGCGCAACCTCTCGACCAACCTGCAGGTCTCGCGTCAGCGCATCTCGCACTACGACATCCCGGGCAACAGCAAGGCCGCCGTCTGCAACACCCGCCTGTTCCCGCCGAGCGGCGGCGTCAACTCGGCGCTGGCCGACAGCTGCCAGAAAGAGGCGCGCGTCCAGCAGATCTACAACAAGGCCTCGCAGCCCTACATCGACCAGTTCATGAGCGAAAATCCGGACTGGGCCGATGGTGACTTCTCGTTCTACACCAACCATCCGACCTCGGTCTGGCAGCGCCGCACCTACATCAATCCGGCCAACCCGGCCTACGTGCCCGGCACGCCGTCGTACGTGCAGAAGCAGATCAACAACGATGTCACGCCCGACTACCATCACCGGCTGGGCAACAGCTACGCACGCAACTCGCAGGTGGCCTTCGGCTCGACGCTGTTTTTCGACCGTGGCTACGTGGGTGTCAGCATCGATACCAAGGACAGCGAATACGGCGTGCCGGGATTCTCGATGCAGAACCTGTCGTTCGGTTCGAACGATGCCGATGGCCTGCCGGTGGGCGTGGTGATCAAGCAGGAACGCTACGCGCTGGACGCCCTGCTGCGCGATCCGCTGCCGTGGTTCGAGCGCGCGGAGCTGCGAGTTTCCAGGCTGGACAACACGTCGGGCGAGCGCCTCGGTGCATCCAAGGCCAATGACTACGACTTCGAAAGCTCCCAGGCCGAGCTGCTTCTGAGCCATCAGCGCGTCGGTCCGCTCAGCGGCCTGCTCGGCTTCAGCCACCAGTCGCGCCAGGTCACCGGCAGCGGTTCACTGCGCTACCTGCCCGACGTCGACACCCGCAGCAACGCGGTGTTCCTGAAGGAGACGCTGGACTTCGGCTGGGCCAGTTTCGATGCAGGCGTGCGCCACGAGCGCGTTGACCATGACCTGCAACCAAGCCGCTTCAAGACAGCGCGCAATGCCGCCAACACGAAATTGCAGGACCGCGACTACCGGCTCAACAGCTACACCCTCGGATCGTATGTCGAGCTCGGCCCCTTGTTCGCCGCCAAGGTGCGCTACGCATCCTCGCAGCGCGCACCGGAGATCAACGAGCTGTATGCCAGCAACGCACACTATTCGGTGATGACCCAGGAAGAAGGCAACCAGAACCTCAAGCCTGAGCGCGCGAAGAACCTGGAGCTGACCGGCCTGTTCCACATCGGCGGTTTCGAGCTGTCGGCCACCGCTTACCGGATGAAGTACGAGAACTATCTCTACCTCGGCCATTCCGGCCTGCAGACCGCCAACCGTCTGCCGCTCAAGTACTGGAAGCAGACCGACACCACGGTGAAGGGTTTCGAGATCGACGCATCTCAGGTGCTGGACCTGGGCCGGTATGGCACGTTGAACATCTCTGCCTTCGCCGATCTGGTGAAGAACAAGGCCGACCACCCCGATCCGCTGCGCGCCCACAACGATGGCGAGTACCTCCCGAACATGCCGACCAACCGCTACGGTGCCAACCTGCAATGGCAGCGCGAAGGCTGGAAGGCGCAGCTGTCGAGCACCTGCTACGACACGCAGAAGTACCTCGGCCGCAACGTCAGCGAGGAAATCCCGCTGGACGCGTTCAACCTGGTTGATCTGCAGGTCAGCCGCGAACTGCCGGTGCGCAGCAGCTACATCGCCGGCATGGAAGTGTTCGTCAACGGCAGCAACCTGCTCAATGAGGAAGCGCGTCCACACAACTCGCCGCTGAAGTACATCGCGCCGCTGCCGGGGCGGGGCTTCCAGGTGGGTGTGACGGTAAAGCTCTGAGGAGAGCCTGATTCGGTCGCCATCAGCGATCAATGATCGCTGGATGGCACGCCTGGACCCTGCACCCGCGCAAAGAAAAACGCCTGCAGATCGAGGATCTGCAGGCGCTTCTTTGTATCTGGCGGAGTGAGAGGGACACTATGCAGTCCAATCCAACCGCCTGAAGTTGTTAGGTTTTTTAGACCCGGACACTCGCAGAATGTGTCCAAGGGAGTGTCCAACTCTACCCTAGCCTGCATACTGCAGCCAGTTCACGAAGGCCTTCTGACGAGAGCACTCCCTCCAGCGGGCCCTATCGGCCGCAACCGATTCGCCAGAGGCGTTCTTGATCTGGTCGTCCATGGGCTGCTCAGGCCGGTACCCTGAGCAGTCACGGTCTGACATAGCTTCCTCGGAGGTTAGTTCAACTCGGCCAATCGCGCTTGGTAAGCCTGCTCAATACAGGCTGCGTCAGCACAGATGTCCCGCACCGTCCTGCGCCACCGTCCTTGACTCGCCGTAACTTGGCCCGGGTCCATCGAACGGGCCCGGACGACACCAAACGCCTCTGCGGTTTGCTTGTCCAACCGGGCCAGATCCGGATCGGCGCAGATCATTTGCTCTACGGCCGACGACGCATTCCCACAGTCAAAGCTGGGCCCAGTCGACGCGGCATCGACCAGCGGCTCGTCCGAGTTGGGCTCTTGGTAATCGTCCGCCTTCGTCGACATCGCTGAATCATAAGCAGGATCAACCTGCACTACCTGTGACTCTTCGATTGGAGCCGCAGCTGCGGGAGCCGCGACGCGTGCTTGGCTCCGGACATTGGAGCTGATAGCCGCCCCGATGCCAATGAGGTCTCCAGGAAGTACCTGGACTTCGGCCAAGTGTTGTCCATTGACCGCCTGAGAGGTGTATTCAAGCCGCAGCTTGTAAACGTCCTGCCCAGGGTTGTTGAAGGGCACGGTCAGATCGGCTTGGCAACTGTAGCGGCTGATCTTCTCGTCAAAGCTCGTCGGGTGGGCCAAGGAGATGGGAAGGACGCTGCGAAGCTGCTCTTCGCTCAAGTTGGCGGCAGCACTGCCCGCGCCTAATTCTCGCTGGATGATGCTGCGAACCAGGTCCAGGGTCATCTCGTCGCCGCACTCCGGCGCTCCGGCCTTACCGCATCCTGCGAGCACTGGAAGCAAGAACGCACTGCTTAGAACCAATTTCTTCATTGACATCCTGTCCTCGTCGCGAATGGTGGGCAAGGCCCTCTTATGCCCCTATCGACTCCGCTGCGGAAATCTTTAGGTATCTAAGTCAGGGCCATCGTCATTGGGCGTCGGTCGAGCCTGTAGGCGTTGAAGGACCGGCGGTGCGGCTGCAGACGGCTTTCCAAAGGCCGGTCACAAACCAGCAAGTCCTTTCCGACTAACCAGCAATTTTGTGCGCAATTCCCTGCTGAGTGCCCTTGCTAATTTTCACTTAGCTGGTTGGCTACGGGCACACACCAACGATGGAGGCCCCATGACTGACCCACAAACCCGAATCGCCGCGCTCGTTTTAAGCGGCACCATCGAACGAGCGGCTCAGCGTTCTCAGCGAGAGCGCTCAGAAGATGTTCGAGTGGCCTTGGAGGTCGCCGCCGAGGTTCTGCGCCAGCGCGCAGGCGGAAACCCAGGCGACCTCATTCACGACGGGCCTCGCCCTCAGCCACGGCCCGCCCCTACAACCAAGGAACGCGTGGAGGTAAAAGAGGATCTGGCTCCCTTGGACCAACTGCTCGCTGATCGACGGGGACTCAGCCCCCCGCCCAAGCCGACGACGACCAGGCAACGAACGCTTCATTGACCACGTAGAGCCCCGGCGGGGCTCTACTATTGAATGGGTAGCAAGTCGCGACCAAACAAGGCGCAGCTACCCAAGACCCCTGAGCGTCCTCATTTGGGCAAACTTTCAGCCAAGTCCCTACGGTCTTCACTGTTCACCACGTTCGAGGCTGGACCGTCTCTGCCCAGGGGATGAGTTTTCTGCACGTCAGAGTACGCGTGCATTGAGCTGGCCGATCTACATGCTAGATGCCGCGATCAAGCCTGATGCCTGTGGCATCATTGGCAAGTACAAGGCTGCCAATTCCTGCACCACTGGCCTTCGGCATGTATCCAAGTCAGATTTTTCCAACCCTCACTCAAGCTACCGCGCCTATCGCTGCGCGGTAGATTCGGGCACGTCTTTCCACATGAGAACTCAGTCACACATCATTGACACCAAAGCGGTCAAGGCCGTCATGGCGCAGCTACCAGATCACTGGGTCGTTCGGGAACTATCCGAACGCGACTATGGCATCGATCTTTTGGTGGAGATTTTTGCGCCTGGCTTGAAAGATGCGATGGGCAAAGATGCCTTCGTCGCCACCGGTGCCGTTTTCCACATCCAGATTAAGGGCACTGAAGAGCCACTCAAGCCTGTCGGCGCGGGCACGATCAACTACTCACTCCAAAAGAAATCGCTCGCTTACATGGAAAAATTCAGCACACCATTTTTCCTGTTTCGCGTAAGCACTAAAGAGCCCCAGACAATATTTTTCACATGGATTCAAGGTTACATTAAAGAAGTCATGGATCGCGAAACCCCCATGTGGCGCGATCAAGACGGCGACACCATTGTGATCCGCATCCCTCCAGCAAACCTACTCTCAGCCGACCTGAATAAGATCGAGAATATTGCATTTGAACCAAAATTCTTGGAGGAGTCGATCGAATTTTCCGAAATTTATTCAGACATCTCAAACAGAATCAATGCCATCCTCCACAGAGCACACGACTTCGACCAAGATGTGGCGAAAGATCTCAGGATTCGCGCCTATCGCATGCGGCGACTCGACGTACTCCTCACACGCAACGATTGCTGCATTAACCGGGAAAGTGTGGATGATCTAATCGCCTACATTGGCGAGCTCGACACGCGTCAAGGCCGTCTCGATCCGCCCCCCCACAGCGATAACTTTGAGCTTCTTATGGACACCCTGCTCGCAAGATCCGACGCGAGGCGTCATGTTCTGGAGAACGATGGACTTACAATCTATTGATCACTGCAAGGAAAACCAATTACTTTATTTGACGGTAGACGAAGCATCCACACAGGCTGCCACGCCTCTGAGCTTTCGGGTGGCGGCAGCCAGTTCAGCATCTTGACCTAGCACTACCCTGCTCATGGCCTGCATTCGGCTCTTGGCTTCTGGATCAATGAAGCCTAGGCCGAGGCGTGGCCTGCTGCATGGACGCAGTCAGCACCTCGGGGTCTCTCGTTTCGTGGAGCGGATCCTCAAACCGATCCAGGGCTACTTTGCTGCCGGCTTCCAACTCTGCCACGGCGGCTGTCAGTTGATTCTCACAAGCCTCCTCCTGACCACCCGCGATCTTCATGCGGGCAGCCCTCAAGGTATCCAAGCGCTGCTCAACCGCGGCCAAGCGCCGTCCCCGACGCCGAGTCCAAGCCACTACTGCAGCTCCTGCCGGACGGGGCTGGTGTTCGACAAAGTCCTCCAACGATCGCTCCGCACGAGTCAGCAGGGATGCTGCCCGCCGCTCAGCCTCCACACGACGCTTCCACTCTGAAGCTCGCCGCCTTACCGCAGCCAAACCCCTTAGCGTTCGCTGGATGTCCTTGCGTAGCCTTGCACCCACATTCCCATTGCGAATGGCCGAATCCAGGCGGCGCAGAAGCATGCGGGTGGTTCGAAGCACCCCCTCAAAGCCAGCCGCTACCACGTCGCGCCACAACTCCAGTGCTTTCTCCATCAGGGTTTGGAGCGGTGGTTCGGATGCATCCGGCAGAGCGCGAATGGCCATGATTCCTCGCCGAGTGAATCCCTTAGCGTCCTCGATGTAGCTTTCGCCTGATTCTGGCCCGAGTCGGATACGGTTTGGCGGCAACGATGGACGCCCACGAGCGGGGTCCCCGTCCGTGACCGCTTTCTCAAACCGTATGCTTGTTTGATGCATTGTTCTTTGATTGTCCGCAACGATGTTGGCCAGGACCTTCCCCACATCGGTTTCCATGCCCCGCCGTTCCAACGCCGAGGCCTGCTGGCCCAAGTGGATCGTTGGGCGCCGGCCCAGTATCGCTGCCGCGACCACATCACCGCGCTCAAGCGCTTCTTCTGCTTGCGCTTCCAAGCTTCGATGGTCGACCGACACTGCGATCTCGGCAGCTTCAAGGTGCCGGTTGGTCAATTGAGCCACCATCGCTCGGAGCCACTCCACTTCGCTGCGCCCTGAAGGCCCACCGTCGAGTTCGCGTGTCTTGTCCGCAAGCCCTTCGGCATCCAAGCGTCGCGTCGTGGCGAGGATATGTACGTGCCAATTGAGTCCGTCTTTGCTCCCCGGCGAGTGGATGCTCGCTTGAACTGCGAAGCCATAGCGATCAACCAGTGCGCGAGCAATGTCCGCCGTCAGGGCCGAGCGCTGAGGCGCATCGAGCTCATGCGGAAGCGCAATCTCGAACTCGCGGGCCACGGTCGCGTCCTTTCGCCTCTCGGCTGCCTCGGCGGCCTGCCAGAGTTTGGCAGCGTCGAGCGACCAGTCGGGCGCTTTCAAGGGCACCACCCAGCGGCTCTCGACCACGCCGCCCCTGCGAGAATAGTCGTGCCGCGCTCCGGTGCGCTCATCGACGAGCGACAAGCCCGCGCGGTAGGCAGCTGCCGCAACGGCCGAATGGCCTTTGGCACGGGAGAAGGTTTTGACACGGGTGTGGTAGATCGCCATGCAGAGAGCTCCAGTTCTTTGAGCTCTTTATGCCTTTGAATTTGCCGTTGGCAAGTCGCAAAGCGGCTTGGGGTTCAAGGGGCGAAGCCCTTTGCGCACGCATCACTTGTGATGCCTAAGTGCGCTTTTCGCTCTTTGCTTTTGCATCTTCCTTTTCTGATTTTCTGAATTGCTTCAAGTGCGAAAGCGATGTCGCCATCAATAGTTGACGGATGAGAAATCATTGCTTCACTGAGGGAGACTTCACTAGGAGAAGATCATGTCATCCACCAATCACTACCGCGATCAGATCCAAAGGGCGACCCATCGGCTGGCCCAGCTTCAAGCCAGGGAGCTTCTGGCGCATCAGCGGCAGGATGCCAGGGAGAAGGCCATCAAGCGCCGCGACGACGCCAAGCGCAGACGACAAGTGGCCGAACTCGTTTTCCTCGCCGGGGCCCAGAACCTGCCAGACAACGAGATCGTCGCGGCCTTGCAGCGGCATCTGCTTGCGATGAACGAAACACGCCTCTCACCGCCCCACTGATCACCCCAGCTCACTCGTACGGCCACCAACGTCAAGGTCTGGACCAGGCACTCCAGCGCCCCGGACGCCAACGCTGAATGGGCGAAACCTTGGCCATTCCGGTGCCCCGCCCCGCTCTCACGATGCGCGTCTCACGTAAGGCGGGCGAGCTACAATGGCCCAAAGGAAGCGCCAAAGGCAGGGGGCCACATGGCGAGAAGGAAGCAAACTGCAGGCGGCTGGATTGTCGCAATCCTGGTCGTCATAGCATTGGTGCCAAAGGAAGTCTGGATCGGATTGGGGATCGTCCTTGCGGTGGCCACCGCCGTTTGGCTCTGGGCCAAGTGGCAGGCGATGCGCCCGAAAAGGACACCCTCTCCCGCCAAGCCTGTCCCCACTCCAGAGCCGACCTTGGCCGAGTTGATCAAGGCATCCGCTCTTCCATCTGGGCAGGCGCCACAGAGGCAGTCCCGCCCAGAAGCTGCCCAACCGGCGAGACCCGCGAGTATTGAGTCGGGCACCTCCTCGGGATCGGTCGACGGTGCCCTGTTAGAAGATGCGCGCCCGGTCGACTCTGAAGGTCCCTCGGCGCTGCCCCCGGCGCAGGCCTCGAGCAGAGCGTTCCCAGAGACTCTTTCGCCGTCCCGGCCTGGCAATTTGGAAGAGGCCAAAGCTGCGGTGAGCATGCGCCTGGCCATCGAGTCCGCCGCACGGGTGCTGACGGCCGTGGGCTCCGGAAACCCTTCTACCCCCTCCCCCTACCAACCTGACGTGGAACGCATTGAGCGCGCGCGCCCGGGCAACCTCGCTGCGGCGAAACTTGCCGTGACCCAGCGCTTGGCCGCGACTTCGCAAGGTGAGCTGGTCGAGCCTCTGATCCAGTCCGCCACAAACGCGGACACAACCTCGGGCGAGCCCTTGACGGGCGCCAGAGATGGGCGAGCGCACGCGCATTCGGACTCAAGAGCGGCAGAGCACTCTCCCCCTCCCCACACGATCAACGGAACCAGCGACGCAAGTGCAATGACACCGCCGCCCCCGCTTCCATCGCGGGCTTCGCCTCCCTTCCTGCCCGATGAGCTCCGGCAGGTGGCCATGGACTCCGAAAAGCCGGCAAAGCAATACACAGTGCCCCGACCGCCCGAGGGCTGGGACAAGACCCGCTGGCTCGGCGCTCAGGACGAGATCGAGATCGCGGGCATCGTTATCCGGGGCGGCCTGTTCTACACAGGCCCGCGGCTGACCACCCCTGGCACGCGTGAGAACGAGCCCAGCTTGGTCAATGGCGTTCTTGCCGTTGGGCGGTACGGGGATTACCGGTCCACGACGCGCTACTGGGGAGGCTACGCAGATTTTGAACCCGCTGAACGCCACGCCTACCTGAAGTGGCTCGCTTCGGACCGCACCGATCCCAGCTGCGCAATCCAGTATGTTCGATTGTTCCTGTTTGGATTGGAGCGTCGCATCTTGCTGGATTCGGTGAACGATCCGGAATCCAAGCAAGACTGGCCCGCTATCGAGGCGATGCTCCGCCGTTTGTCGTCTGCTTATGCCGCCGTGCTTCCGAACGTCCACGGTCATGTCAACAGCCTGCTCGACTGGATGGCTTCGACCGAAGCAGGCGACCAGCTTTACAACGCGCCGCTTCCCGCATTCGAACGAAGTTACGAACTGCCCTTCTACATCCGCTTGGCCCTGGGGCAATGCTCCTTGGATCGAGTCCCCGTGCCCGCCGCGCTGGCCACGGCTTGGGTGCGCCTCAATCCAGAGATTCCGCTGCGAACCGCCGCAACGCGTTGCGCGGAAGAGTTCGATCGCCTTTTCGCTCTGCGGTATCAAGAGACGTTCGGCCCTGGAATGGTGCTGCCAAAAAACCGCACCAAGCTGAAGTTCACACGCCGCCCCTTTAACCCGGCCCTGGACCGAACCGACGCTGGCACCAAGACTTTCGGTGACATTCCCGATGTCACCGCGTTGCGAGTGCCCCTAAAGGCACTGCAGGAACTTGTTTCTCAGTGCACCGAGGACCTCGGAGCCTTCAGCCGGCTCGTGGGCAAGAACCCCGAGGCCCGCCAATCCATTGAGGGTACCTTGCTGCTTCCGCCAGAGATCTGGCCGCTGGCCACGCGAACAGCCTTGGCCGAAGTCGCTTCGGATGTTCAAACCGCCAATTTGTCGATCAAGCTGACTGACCTATTGGGAAGGCTTGGGGCAGTCGGAACCACCTTGGGCAAGGACAAAATTCGGGAACTCGCACGAGCACTGGAACAGTCCAAGGTCGGCATGGAACCCAATGTCCTCGAAGGCGCGCGGGTGCCGGGTGAGAACGACCCAATCGTTCTCTTCGCCCTGCTTCCCGATCAAACCCATCGGACCGACGCTCAGGCATATCAAACGGCCCAGTTGACCCTTCAGCTCGGCTCGACGGTCGCCCAGTCTGATGGCGCGTTCAGCGCCCACGAACTTGAGCACCTTTCACGCGAAATCGAAAGCTGGACGCATCTGAGCGAGGGGGATCGGCGTCGACTGCACGCGCACCTCGAGCTCCTTGCGTTGGCGCCGCTTTCCCTGCCTGCGCTGCGCAAGAAGCTGGATCCGCTCAGTGAAGGCATCAAGGACGCCATCGCAGGGTCCATGGCCACCCTTGCCCAGGTCGATGGGATGGTCTCCCCGGAGGAAGTCCGGTTTTTGGAGCGTGTCTACAAAGCGCTGGGCGTGGATCCCGCTCGTGTGTTCAGCGACGTCCATGCCCCAACACCACCGAAAGCCCGTTCGACATTGGCCCGATCCACGACGGGTGCTTTCCAGCTCGACCCCGATAAAATCGCTGCTCTGCAGCGCGACACGGCTCAAGTTTCTGCGCTTCTCGCCAACATCTTCACTGATGAGGTGGTGGAAGCCATTCCCGATGTTCCGCAGGAAGGCAGTCAGGAAGAGACGAGTGGGCCTGCCACTTTGCTGGGTTTGGACGAGGCGCACAGCGCGCTGCTGCGCCTCATGCTGTCGCGCCCGGTTTGGACCCGTGCCGAACTGGAAGATGGCGCCGCTGACCTGGAACTGATGCTGGATGGCGCTCTGGAGCAGATCAACGACGCCTCATTTGACGCCTACGACATTCCTTTTGCCGACGGTGACGATCCGTTGGAAATCAACCCTGAATTCATTGAGAAGATCGAACAATGAGCAGCCCAATCCGCTCCAAGGACCGCGACGCGGTGATCCAGTCGCTGCGCACCGGTGTCGTGCCACGCGCAGGCCAGCATTTGATCCAGGTCGGGCGCGCCCGTGAAGTGCAAACTTTGGTCAGTGACATCGATCGGCTCGCCGATGGCGGCTCGTCCTTCCGCTTGGTGGTGGGTGAGTACGGCGCAGGCAAGACCTTTTTCTTAAACCTCGTTCGCGCCATTGCAATGGAGCGAAAGCTCGTCGTGGCCAGCGCGGACCTGAATCCTGACAGGCGGTTGCATGCTTCAGGGGGCCAGGCCCGGTCGCTCTACGCGGAGCTCATGCGGAACTTGGCCACTCGGACCAAGCCCGACGGAGGCGCCCTGCCCGGGGTGGTCGAGAAGTTCATTTCGACCGCAGTTGCCGAGTCCAAGTCGCAAGGCGTATCCACCGAGCAGGTCATTCGCGCGAAGCTCGAGCAGCTGAGCGAACTGGTGAACGGCTATGACTTCGCCGACGTGATCGCCGCTTATTGGAGAGGGTTCGAGCAAGGCAACGATCAGCTCAAGTCCGATGCCATTCGCTGGTTGCGTGGCGAATTTGCCACCCGGATGGACGCGCGTGCAGCGCTGGGCGTCCGAACCATCGTGGACGACGCATCGGTCTACGACCAGCTCAAGCTCATGGGCCGCTTTGTTCGGCTGGCGGGCTATAGCGGCCTGCTGGTGTGCCTGGACGAACTGGTCAACCTCTACAAGTTGGCCAACGCCCAGGCCCGGAATGCAAACTACGAGCAGCTCCTGCGCATGCTCAACGACTCCCTGCAGGGCACTGCGGTTGGCCTTGGTTTTGTTCTGGGCGGCACCCCGGATTTCCTGATGGATACCCGCCGCGGCGTCTACAGCTATGAAGCTCTTCAGAGCCGCTTGGCTCAGAATACCTTTGCCACCAACGGACTGGTGGATTTCAGCGGCCCTGTGGTTCGACTGTCGAGCCTGACAGCCGAAGATTTCTACGTCCTACTCACCAAGATTCGCCATGTCTACGCTGCCGGCGACGCGGGCAAGTATCTCTTGCCCGACGATGCCATTCACCAATTCATGACCCACTGCGCCAATCGAATCGGCGATAGCTTCTTCCGCACCCCGCGCACGACGATCACCGCCTTCATCAACCTCTTGGCCGTCTTGGAGCAGAACCCGGGCGTGGACTGGCAGGACCTGATTGGATCGGTCGAGGTGGCAGCTGACCACGGGGGCGACGGCGAACTGGTCGTGCAAGAGGACGACGAGCTGGCGTCGTTCAGGCTCTAACGATGACTGCCTCCAGCGCCTTCCAATCGCTGCATCCTCGAATCCAGCGCTACCTATGGATCGAACAATGGGAGGCGCTGCGTGAGGTCCAGGAATTGGCGATCCCCCTCGTCCTGAGCGCCGACCGGGACGTGATCATCGCCGCCAGCACCGCCTCGGGAAAAACCGAGGCCGCCTTTCTTCCTGCGCTCACGCGCCTTCTGAACACCGACGAGGAGGGCCTGATTGTCTACATCAGCCCCCTAAAGGCGCTCATCAACGACCAGTTTGAACGGCTGCAGCGGCTTTGCGAGGACCTTGAAGTCCCCGTGTGGCCTTGGCACGGAGACATATCGGGCTCCACCAAGCAGCGATTCTTTAAGCACCCCCGTGGCGTGCTCCTGATCACGCCGGAGTCCTTGGAGGCGATGCTCTGCAACCGCGGAACCTCCGTAGCCGCCGCGTTCTCCAAGCTCCTCTACGTTGTCGTGGACGAACTCCATGCGTTCATTGGAAGCGAGCGCGGAAAGCAGCTTCAATCGTTGATGCACCGGATCGACGTGCTATTACGGCGGCGAACTCCCCGCCTGGGCCTGTCAGCGACCTTGGGCGACTTTTCGAGCGCCGGGACCTTCCTACGCCCGGGTGTTGGGGCTGCCCCCGCGCTGGTCAACGCCTCATCAGCCGGAAATGATCTCCAACTGATCATCAAGGGCTACGAACAACCCACACCTGACGGCGGATCCGACGAGAATCCGGTGGCTCCCACGGCGGTGGCCGAGCACCTCTACCGAGTGCTTTCAGGGACGAACAATCTGATCTTCCCCAACAGCCGAAGGGAAGTTGAACGCTACACCCACCTCCTCAATCTGCTGAGCGAACAGGACGGCCGGCCGAGAGAGTTCTGGCCACACCATGGGAGCCTGTCCAAGGAAATACGCACGGACACAGAAGCGGCTCTGAAGCAAAAGGGTCGTTCAGCAAGCGCAATTTGCACGAACACCCTGGAACTGGGCATCGATATCGGAGCGGTGAAAAGCATCGCGCAAATTGGCCCACCACCTTCCGTGGCCAGCCTTCGCCAACGCCTTGGTCGCTCCGGGCGCCGTCCTGGAGAGCCAGCAGTGTTGCGCGGCTACGTTATCGAGGATGCAATCGACGCTGAGTCGACGTTGAAGACAAGGCTTCGACTGGACACAGTTCAGTCCACTGCGAGCGTCATGCTGCTGCTGGAGAGGTGGTTTGAACCGCCTTCGGTCAACGGGCTACACCTCTCGACGCTGATTCAGCAGTTGCTCTCCTCCATTGCCCAGTACGGCGGACTCAAGGCAGCCCAAGCCTATCAGCTGCTCTGCGCAAACCAGGGACCGTTCCACGGGCTGTCCCAAGACGCGTTCGCAGAGCTGCTTCGCCACCTTGGCCAAGAACAGGTTCTGATTCAAGACGGCTCCGGCTTGCTGCTCCACGGCCCGGTCGGCGACAAGTTGGTCAACCATTACACCTTCTACGCCGCTTTCAACGTCGACGAAGAGTTCCGGATCGTGGCCGCCGGCAAGGCACTAGGCACGCTCCCCGTGTCCCAACTGGTGACCGTCGGCCAGCGTATCTTGTTTGGCGGTCGCACTTGGCTCGTCGAGCAGATCGATGACGCCCAAAAAACGATCTACGTGGCCGCGGCGAAAGGCGGCACCCCGCCTCTTTTCAATGGAACGGGCGGGCAGGTCCACACCCAGGTCCGTCAAAAGATGCGTGGACTGTATCAGCAGGAGATAAAGCCAGACTTCCTGGACCCCACTGCTTCTCGCTTCCTGCAGGAGGCGCAAAGCGCCTACCGTCAATTGCGCCTGGACGGCAAGGTTCTCCTCGACCAAGGCAGCGATGCCTTGCTGCTGACATGGCTGGGAGACTCCGCAAATGAAGCCATCGCCTGCCTCCTGAACGCCCAGGGATTCACTTCTCAGGCCGGTAGGCTGGGCGTGGAAATTTCCAAGGGAGCAAGGAGTCTCGATGATGTGATAAAGGTACTCGGGCGGGTGGCGAAGATGCCATTGCCCTCCCCGGAGACCCTTCTCCAATCTGCGAACAACTTGATCACACAAAAATGGGATAGCTTCCTTCCCTCGCGCCTTCTCAGACGCTCCTACGCGTCAATGAAGCTAGACTTGGAAGGGGCTACCGATTGGCTCGTGGGCGCGTTCGGGTAGTCCACCATGTTGTGACCAGTCCAGGGCTGATGCCATCTCCGAGTGAGGCTGTAGCCTCGTTGTCTCATTCGAATTAACCGGATTACTGAAGATGGCCGGCATCGGCTATCGCCCCTTGCTTTGTATATTATTTATTGAACCCCACACACCAATACAGAGTCTCCTTTAAAAGGACGAGCAAAATGGCGAAAGAAGGCCAAAATAGATCTTCGAGCAACAAGACCTCCGCGAAGAAGCAGACTAAGAAGCCAGCCGAAGCAACCGGCAGCGAGTCCCCAGCCAATGCAGCTCAGACACGGAAAGCCTGGGCAAAGAAAGTTCTGGAGAAAGCTATAATCGACGTCGTCGGAGGCCTTCTGGCGACGGGCGCAGTCGCTGGAGGGGGATGGCTCATTGACCACATCAGCAAAGTCATCAATGGCGGTGGCCTCTTCTGGGGCGAGGCGACCACGCCGAAGTCCGCCATTAAGGCAGCAGCAACGCAAGACCGATTGATCTATCTGCAACAGCTATACCTTGATATAGCAGTGTTGCTCGCTACTCATCAAAAACAGCTCAGCAAGCATGCGTCACGGCTGCCTGAGCTGGAACAGCAACTTAGCGCCAACCTAGACATCAGCGTCAAGGTTCGCTCCCCCGGCGAATCCGAGAGGCTTAACCATAAAGTTCTTGCTGCGCTCATTTTCGACAGGTGGGTTGAAGGACTCAAGCCTATGGCACCATCTCGTCTGCGCAGGATGTAAGTAGTCGTTTACGCAGGCTGCTCAACCCCGTCGGCAAGACCTCTTTTCCGCCAATGGGGTTGAGCGTTCGCTGAGCGCGCAGTATGCCGCCCTTCACCTTCCAACAGACTCCCCACACACCAGGGCACGCCGCCCTGGTGTCTGGAACTCCAGGATCGTCTTGGCTATCCAATACGCCGAGCATTCCAACCAGAAACCAGCAGTCTTTTGTCAGGATTTCGGCGATTTCATCCTCACCATAACAGTCGGCTGTGCACTCTCAGGGCAGGTGAAGACATCGCCCCTCCGCTTGCCGCCACACGACAAGAGTGCCAATTGCTTCCGCGCATATCCAAACCGATTACTTCAGCAACAGGCAATAGCGACGAAGGCCGGCGCCATAGTGGTGTCGGCCAGTGTCGCACTTCAGCTCTTTTGATCCCTGCCGCCGACAACCAATCCGCTTTAAGTCACTTGCCGGGCTTATGCTTGTGAGGCTTCAAGCCAGGGGTATTCCCGGGGGTATCCTTGTTATCCCGCCGACGCTTATCCGGCTCGCCGGTGGATGGAGCTATAGGCTTCGGTCCAGGCTTAATCGACATAACTTGACTCCTTCATTGAGAGGGAACGGCCATACAAAGCTGCAACATCGCGCCACGACTGTCAATACAGCCTAACGAGATAAAATAATTCGCTCGCGATTGCCGTTGCCTGCCCTCTCCCATTCTGCCCAGGGAGGCCCGACAGCCTCAGTTCTGTTTCGCAAGTGAGATGAGGTGGCGCAGCGCACGCGCCCGATCCTGGCACGTGTCTACGTTCCACGATGGATGGTAGACCCAAGTCATCAGGGCGGATCCTCCCGCGAAGTCCAGGGACCAGACTTCTCGGGGTTCGATGAATAGGCGCTTGCCCTCTCCTCGATTCACCTGTTGGGAGATGAAGAGCTTTAGCCCTCTACCACCTCACCATGCCCGAAGAGCCGCCAAGCAGTACTCCCAATGCCCCATATCCGCACAACGCCCCTGCGTTCCATAGCGTTGGGGGTCGTTGGTGTGGTCCCAAAGGTAGGCGTAACTGGACGCTTTGACCTGCCCGGTCGCTACCAAGGGCTCCATGGCTTCCGCAAGAGAGCGCTGGAGCGCCGGGGCCTTGTCGGAATGCTGGGCCAGCAGACAGGCCGCGTCCGCCCCGTCTTGGCCCACTTGCGCCCCGGTCGGCCAGCCACGGGCCGCAACGGTGGACTTCAGCCGAGCGGTGTGCACCGCATCGACGGCACTGTGCACCCTCTCCTCGCCCTCGGCAGTCAGTGAGAGGTCCCGCACCGCCTGACCGGCATCCTTCATCCGCAGGAGCTCACCGCGCAGCTCGGGCTCAGTGGGCGTCGCACCGCTGGCTCCCAGCGGCGCGAAGAGGATCGCAATTACTAACAATGGACAGACCCGTTGCGCCACAGCTCCGCCTCCAAAGTGAGTTCTCAGCCCTCAATTCTCCGCAACGTTTATCAGCCGTACAGAACTAACATAACAACCCAAAGGGCGCTGTTAGCTTATAGAAATTAAACAGTACCGTAATGACTGCGATTCGACATAATCTTTATCCAGCCAAGCCATTGATTTTCAAGGATTGAATCCCTCCAATTCCTGCGTAATTTTCTTTTCCTGAAGAAGCATTAATGGGCACTCACAATAGATGCCTACGGTCGGCACGCGACCGACCTATTTCCATTGACGATTGCTGAGGCTGCTTTATCTGTACTTCCATCGAAACGATGGAAGCCCTCAATGCGCCTGGCTCAACCCTCAAGCCCCCTCCAATCCTATCTGGACGATCCCAGCGGCTCGCTGGAGATGTCCGATATCCGGATCGGCAGGCTCAGCATCGGAAAATTGGTGATCACCAGCCGAGAGGCCGCGATCCAGGCCCAAGAGATTCTCAATGCCGCCTATGAACGCACCCGCCGCGCACGTTCGACGAAGAACGGCACACGGTATCCCGAGCCGCTGCCGGCGGGCACACCCGGGCGCTCGCTCTCCGTAGAGATTGACGACTACATCCGCAATCGCGGCGACTACAGCTGCCTGGCCAGAGAGACCGTCGAGGCGACCTCTCGCACCCTACGGCTGCTTCTAATGACGTGCGGGGACATACCGGTCACCCGCATCGACCACGCTCACATCTACAAGCTATGGGACCTCATTCGCTGGGCCCCAGACCGTCTGCTGTCCGACCCAGAGTACCGCAGGTTTACCTACGACCAAGCGGTCGCGCGTGGAAGGCAACTCAACGTGGCCCCACCGGCCCCCGCCACGCTTGAGAAACACCGGCGCTTCCTATCGACCTTCTTCAAGAAGCTTGAGAAATCCAAGGCCATCGGTGCCTCACCGATGGTCGCCTTCGACGAGATCAAGAAGGACTTGGTCGTGGATCCGAACAAGCCCGAGCGCCTGTTTGACGATGCAGAACTCAAGCGCATCTTCGACCATGGGACATATGTCCCATGGGCTAGCAAGTACCCCCACCGCTGGTGGCTTCCCATCCTCGGCCTCTGCACGGGAGCGCGCATCAACGAGATCGCCCAGCTCAAACTGGCGGACGTGGTGCAAGAAGCCGGCGTCTGGTGCATCCGGATCCAGAAGACCGTCGATCCCGACCTGGCGCACAAGACCCGCAACCGAAGCCGTCAGCGCCTGAAAGGGAAGGCAGCCATTCGCACCCTCCCCATCCCCACCCCAGTGCTCAATGCGGGCTTCCTCGATTTCGTGGCCGATATCCGGGCATGCGGTCATCCCCGGTTGTTCCCACACCTGACCGCCGGCGTGAACCGCAAGACGGGTGAGTCGAACCAGCGTTACAGCCAAGCCGCCCTCAACCAGTTCAGCACATACCTGAAGAGCCTAGGTTTCGGGAAGGGTATTGGGCTACACGCGTTTCGGCACACCATCGCCACGGAGCTCCATCACAAAGGAATTCCCGACGAGGACATTGCCTTGCTGACGGGCCACAGCATCAGCAAGAAGGTGCCGGTGCTGCATGAGGCCTACTTCCACAAGAAACCAGAACTCGCCAGAAGGAAGCAGATCGATCTCCTGAGTCGCTACGCGCCACCGGTCGAATTGCCGATCTACCAGAGAGGTCAGTTCGCGAAACAACTAAGCGATCCAGACAAGTTCTACCCGTAGATCGGCGGCTGTTGCCTGGGCCCTACCGAATATTGAAGGAGAGCTTGGGCGCCCCTGCGAGCATTCGCATCGGATTCCATTTGGAATTACCCTAAAGCCCTCACCGCTCGGATCAAACAGATGACCATCGATGTCAGCGGCCTGTCGGCCAAAGAACTCAAAGCCCTGATCACTCAGGCAGAAAAGCAGCAAACCAAAGTGCTGACTCGGCCCAAAGCTGCGGCTATGCGAGCCAAGATCAACAAATACGTCAAAGATCATGGTTACACGATAGAGGAGCTTTACGGCGCGGTTTCAACGACCTCTTCAGAGGCATCCAAGAAGCGCACCGACGGCAAGGTCGCCCCGAAGTACCGCAATCCGGCCAACCCTAGCAAAACGTGGTCCGGCCGTGGCCGCCAACCGAGGTGGCTGGCTTCGCTGATCCAGAAGGGGAAGGAGCCCAGCGAATTTCTCATCAAATGAGCCTTCGCTCGATAGACTAAAGCTACGTGACTGCGCGGACACGAATGAGCATCAGGGCCCTAGAAGGCAACGAGGAAGTTTCGCGGGGTTTTCCGAAGCCTAGCGAGTCTATGCGGATGGGCACTCATACCTATCGACGTATTGGACGAAGGAGCGGAGGTAGGTAGTTGCTTGCTTGATTTCCGCATCAAGCAATGACATTGGGCGTTGAGAAGGAACACTCCGCTCGATGCAGGTTATGAGCTGCTGGGCGTAGGCTCTATCCCCACCCACGTAATCAGGCGAGTTGGTGACACTGAGCCGCATCCGAAATACTTTGTTCAGGCGGATGACAGCCGCGATACCGCTTTCTCGAAGCTTTGCCAGGAAGTCCTCCGGCGGCGGTGCGGAACTGAACACAGGCGTGCCGCTTGTATTGGGCGCCACGCCTTCCCCGCTGAAAATCCAGGAAAGTGCAATCGTGCTCGCCACGACTTTGGCATGCTTTCGGGCGATCTCTACGATCTCGTCACACTTACTAATGACCTCCCTCTCTTCAGCGCTGTAGTCGTCCGGCCAGACTTCATAACCATCGCAGTCGATGAGGTCAGGTGCGCTCAGATAGTAATCCAGCCTCCGAAGCACCGTCTGGGTCCACTCTTCCTGCGTCTGGACGAATACACCTTTGAAGCCGAGGAAGTACAAGCTTCGATAGATGCTTAAGATGCGAGACAATTTAATTGCTTTTCCATCCTCTCCACCCGCCTCCAGTTCGGCCTGTGCGTGACCTATAGCCGCCTGAATCTGCTCATCGGTGGCGGACGCATAGTCTCCGATCATCATGAGCGGATCATAAGAACGAAGCTCCGGGATGAGCCCAAACTGGGCGGCAAGCACTTGGTAGTCGACGCCCACCGACCCACGCATGTGATCGATGAACTCTTGTGACGCAGGCCAGCTGTGGACAGCTGCGGACAGTCCAAGCCGCTCCAACGTGGATGCTAGGGAGGCTGTCTCGTCTTCGGTGGCCTGTCCCTTCTCCTTCATTACGTCGTGAAGGGCAAGCATGATGCCCACCTGATCGGTCGAAAAGACCTTCCTGACAAGCTCGCGGCCATTGGCATCGCGCGCGAGGGCAACTGTCCAGAAGAACACCGCGCTGGGCAGGGGACTGTTGAAAATCTGATCCAGCGCATCTTTTGGAAGCGCTTCCGCCAGCCGCTTCAATTCGACTATCACCGTTCTGACGGTTCGCAAGTTGGTGACGCGAGCGCTCTCGATGAGACTGATGATTTCCGAGAGACCTCCACCAACGATCCGACGCACACCATCCTCCGCAATGCCATTGATCGTCAGTTGGCAGAACGCCAGCAGATCAGGCTCCACGTGGATGGTGGCACCGACGATACGCTCTTTATACCTTCCAAAATTTTTGAAGTTCTCGCCCGCACGAACTTCGTCGGCAATCAGCAGACAATGAACGCCACTGCTGTCGATGAGGTTGACGACGAACCCGAATAGGACACTGAAAGGACCTGCAAAGCGCTCGACATCATCGATGCAGACCACGGTCTTGTCACGTGTGAGCTCTGCTCGCCAAGTGATATCTTTTGGCTCAATCTTTGCCACGCGAAGCAGCGCCTTTCCAAGCACTGACCCCACTTCAGCAACCACGCCAGGAACTGCCATGGTGATGGATGCTTGGAGCAAGGCCCGCTCCAGATCCTCCAACGACTCCAGACCCGCAGCAGAGATAGTGATGGGCGAGCGATCCGTTAGCTCCGCAGCGTAGCGACTCCATTTATAGGACTTCCCAACCCCCCAGTCCCCTGAGATCAATATGGCATAGCCGGGTTGGGGTGATCGCAGGTAGTTGTCCAGCTGTTGCATCAGAGGGTCCTTTTTTGACGATAAGTGCTAAAGCCCAGGATTGACGCTCGATTCTGACGCTCAAAACGCGCCCGCGCTGGCGGTCAAGCGAGCTGGCCCCGCGGCTAAACAGGCGGACCATTACTGCTCAGATGGCGCCCAGGTCTTTGACCACCGCTTGGCCTTGCTGCAGGAATCCCAACAGCAACCGCCCCCTGCCACCTTCCGCCCACTTCTCTCGTTGAGCCACTGCGCCGGCCGCCGGCCGGACTCAAACAGGGCCGGCGTTGCCATTGAGGGCGGCCAGTCCTGCAAGGGCTCACCAGGTGACGAGAGCTGTCCCGTGATCGGCTGGACCACCGCGGGCACCGTCGCGTCGTGTTTGGCGTAGGCGGTAGCCGTCATGCGTCCGTTCTTGGGAGACCATCCACCCAGCACCAGCTCCGTGGTGCAGTATTCTGCCGGCAATCCCGCTTCAGCCAGGGCTTTGGCGTAGTTCGGCCAAAGCTGGTCAATGACTCGCCCCAATTCCGCCGTCAGCTGTTCCAAGGTGAAGTCTGCTCGAAAACTTGCTTCCAACGAGAGTTGGTAGATTCGCAGAAAGAACTGAGCTGAACCCCGGGTTGCAAACAAGATCTGGTGCTGAGGAATGAGCAGCACCTTCGCCCCTGCCGAAGCTTGGCCACTTAGGGCGTCCTCCGCCCAGGTGTCTACCGTCACGACCAACTGGTCAGCGCTCAGCAAAACGTTAAGGATGCTCATGGGTAAAGTCTGGCTGCCTGTCTCCTACTATCCAACCTTGCCCCCGCACCTGTCGAGCCTTCTATGGAGCTTTCCCTAGAGCTGTTGGCCGCGCGCCTTGAGGCATGCGACGTAGACTTAGAAGCCCACCGCGGCAACATCAAGGCCCTGGAATATGGACTACGGGCGGTCATCGCCAGCCATCCTAAAGGAAGGCTTTCTCCATGGAACTACGTTAGCCAGAACTCGTTTCGCCAGATGACACGCCGATCCGAAAGGCACTGGCATCCAATGCACCAGTGTAATGACCCACTGAAAACCTGCTCAGGTGTTACTTTCCCCGAAGGAGACACCGATGAGCGAAAAGATGGAAGAAGAGATCAAGCGCTGGACCGCCCGGCGCAAGTCGGCACTGGTCCTTGAGATCATCCAGGGCAAGACGACGGTGGCGGCGGCCAGCCGCCAGTTCGACCTGACCCCGGCCGAGATCGAGAGCTGGGTCGAGGACGGCAAGCGCGGCATGGAGAATGCCCTGCGTGCCAAGCCGGAGGACGTGCGCGAGCAGTATGCGCGGCAGCTCAAGGATCTGCAGGAGGCCTATGGCGAGGCGATGCTGGAGATCCGCGCCCGAAAAAAGCTGGCGTCCCTGGTGGGAAAGGACGAGAGCTGATGCGCTCGGTCCAGCAGGGCCTGAAGGACGAAGGTTTCGCGGTGCCGATGACCAAGCTGTGCCAGTGGTTCGATGTGGCCCGTCGCACGACGTACTACAAGCCGACCCGGTCACCGCCCAAGGTGAAGCCAGAGCTGGCCGAGCCAATCAAAGAGATGATCGAGGCGGAGCCGAGTTTTGGCTATCGCATGGTCGCTGCGTTGCTGGGCATGAACAAGAACACCGTGCAGCGGATCTTCCAGCTCAAGGGCTGGCAGGTACGCAAGCGTGCCCTTGGTCAGCGCCCGCGGATCGAAGCCAAGGTGTCGCGGGCCGAAAGGCCGGACCAGCGCTGGGCCACCGACCTTTGCCGGGTCTGGGGCGGAAAGGACGGCTGGCTCAGTCTGGCGCTGGTGATCGACTGCAGCACGCGCCAGCTGCTCGGCTGGCACCTGTCACGGACCGGCAAGGCCAGCACCGCTTCGGCCGTCCTGGAGCAGGCGCTGATCACCCGCTACGGCACGTTGGGGCGTGTGAAGGAGCCATTCCTGCTGCGCTCGGACAACGGCCTGGTGTTCACCAGTCGGGATTACACCCGGCTGGTGCGCAGCTACGGCCTGAGCCAGGAGTTCATCACCCCGCACTGCCCTCAGCAGAACGGGATGGTCGAACGGGTGATCCGGACGCTGAAGGAGCAATGCGTGCACCGGCATCGCTTTGAGAGCCAAACCCACGCCCTGCGGGTGATTGCTGACTGGATCGCCTTCTACAACCAACAGCGCCCTCATCAGGCGCTGAAGATGATGACCCCGGATGCGGCCTATGCCGCTACATTAACCGCATGACCTGAGCAGGAAGCGGTGGGTCATTACACCAGCGCCGGCAAGAGAACCACAACCAAGGGTCAATCGTCTCCAGCATCCACCAGTGTTTCAACCACCAAGCGAAAGGCGTGCGCTGCTCGGTTCTGGTGGATGCGCAACAATTGACGGCGTGTCGCCAGCGTTGCTTTCTCGAGCGCCTCCCGAACGAAATCGTCCCCATGCAGATTCGATTTGCGCGAGTTGCAACTCACGCATGCCAACACGATGTTGGAGATGAAGTTGCTCCCCCCATGATGCAAAGATACGTAGTGATCCTCGTGGCAACTGGCAGGCTCACCAAGGCCATTTACAGCACCACCCGGTCCCTCGAGGGATCTGTAGCAGTAGTAGCAGCGACGCTCCTGGAGCACCAGCAATGTCCTAATCTGCTCAGTGCTGTGCGAGCCTGGCGCCGCCTTCGACTTCAGGGCCCGGCGAAACGACGTTCGTCGGCGCGTCTCGCGGGCGCGGACTTTCCAATGCGCATGAAAGGTATTCCAGGGCAAGAGCACTTCCAGATCGGAGGACTGGAAGAAACGGCGATCACCTGCTCTGCACGCCTCGTGAACGCTCCAATCCTCCAACGTCCCATTGCAGCGCGCGCATCGCCCGTGTTTGGTAAAAAACTGCATCAGCTCGTCGCTGATTCCAAAACGTGCGTTGAGGTCCACGCGCTGAAACCGGCAACCGATCATGCCGTCGGAAAAGACCTGATCTCCCAGGCGTTCATAGGGATAACGCCGGACCATACCCCACCCTGCCTTTGTCAAACATCCGAGAATGGTGCCCGCTTTCCCTACCGGCTGCCAGCAGAGGTCGCCCGTGGCTGGTCCAGACCTTCTCGCAGTAACCGCCGCACCAACTCGCTGACGTGAACATCCTCCCGCGTTACCGCCTGTTCCTGTTCCAGCCGGTTCTTCAGCTCCCGTGGCACGCGAACGGCGACTTGCACGTAAGGTGGCCGGCCCGCGTGGACAGCCTCACCAAGGTGAGCCCCTACGTCAATACCAACGCGTGGCGTGCGCCGTTGAGGGCGCCACGCCACCCGCTGGCGTTGGGCATGACGTCCGATCGACGCGACCGGACGACCTTTTGCTACGGGAAAAGCATGCTAGACCCGAAAAGGGCTTAACAGAGGATCAGAGCGCCTGAGAGTTCAACTGAATCCGGCAACTACACCTGTATTCCCCGCTGATCGGCAATCTCATTCATCGATGGAGAGCCCCGTTCAAGGGGCTCTCTAAATGCTACAGCCATCTAAGGCTGGTCACCATAAATTTGCTTCCGCAACTGCATTTCCGAGGCAGCCGCCCTCTCCATCTCCATCTCATCTCCAAAGTACAGCTTTTTAGTATTCTCCACCGTATCTGGACCATACTTGGCTTGGACACCCTGCTCGAGAGTTAGTCCCTCTTTCGCACATTCCCCAATATCAAAAGCTTGACCATAAAACACTGCAGCATAGGCAGGCGAGGATCTACGACGCACCACGCTCTTTGCTCGTTCGACAGCTTCGGCTACGGCGTCACCGGTCCTGTAGCTCCTATCACTTTGCACATCCGCTAACAATTGACAAGAGACAGGTTCAGAGGCATCGAGAAGAGCGTTGATCTGCGCTACCGATGTCAACGTTCTCTCATCTTCGCTCTCCTGCTCCTGTTGCTCCCTCTGGTGCTGCGCCCTCTGCGCTTCTCTTATCTTTTCATCGACCAGGGCTACCGCAACGCGAGACACTAGCCGTTCCGGTGAGGCAGCGCAGGCCACTTCTACTTCTTGCCGATATGCCTCCAAATCCTCCTTACCAGGCTTGAAGATGAACCCAACAACCGAAGCAGCTCGTCGCTCTTCAATAACGGAAGAGAGATAATTGACTTCCGCATTGGGTGGCAGGAGTCCATCAGTCGAAGCTTTGCAGCTCGCAAGCCCGACGTCTCTTCCGTGTCGATCATAGCTAGACTTCACCGTTTGACGGAAAACATCAGCCAAGGAACGCCCTGTATCAGCCAAACATTGGGAAATAATGTCTTGATCCACGTCCTTTCTTGGCTTGGACCTTCCTTTTAGGACGTTCTGAAAGTAATACTCGACATCTGAGTCCCCCTTGTAGCTAGCAGCGGCGGCTTGAAAAACCGTCTCTATCTGGCGATTGACCGCAAAGTCATCGCCCATCGACTGGCTATCGGCGAGCTGCTCGCACTTAAGCTTAGAATCGAGTGAGATTGCTGGCGCTTTGTTGCCTGAGCAAGCAGCCAGGAAGAGGAACACCGTCATGACGGTTAACGATTTTATGCGCATACATCCCCTGTAATTTAAGCGTCTTGCCGAAACGGCGGAGCATTCTACATCGCAGCGCCACTCGGCTGTGGAACTGGGCCTGAGGTCCACCGACAAGGCGCACTTAAATACGTCAGTGCCGCAGCCATGGTATGGATGCACGTAGCAACAGGGCCACCGCTGCGAACCATGTGTACCGCAGTCTCCTTAGACCGCCAGTCCATCAACTTGTTGCGCGAGTGCTTTCAAGTGAGGGACAAGCGTTCCGAGGAGGTCCCCTCCTCATCCGAAGGTGTGCTGCGACCCCAGCACGGTCCATCCTCGGTCCATCAGGTCGCATCGATGCAGCCAGCACTCTCTCTCAGTCATCCTGACTGGATGGTCGGCTGGCACCTCGACCGGCTCCAGTGTTCCTAGAACTGGTGGCAGCGTTGGATGGTCGACCTGGAACAGAACGTGGAGGTGCTCGCCAGTGTAGTCGGCGGTCATTCGATACAGCGTTAGGGTTGGTTTGCTCATGGAAGTTCTCCTATTGGGTAGCGTCGAAGCCGAGCCGGCTTGACTCAATTACTTATCCTCAAGCGCCCAAGAACTCGAACTACCCTTGTGCCGCAAGCGTTTCCATTTGAAAACGTCTTGGAAGACCTGAGTTCCGCTATCCTTTGCTGAACAGGGGACCACAACACCATGAGCCAACGGATCATTGGCCTGGCCTGTATGGCCATGCTCGCTGGATGCAACGCACCCACTCCACCGCCCACGGCGGGGCCCGAACCTATAGCGCTTCCGGCACCTGTTGCAGAGCCCGAACCAGTCTCCGTTCCGGAGGAAGTACCCGCTGCTGTGGCCGAGGAGCCAAAGGCACACGCCGATGATCCGGCGGTGGTAGCGCGCCTGAGAAAGCTGATCAAAGAAAGGGACGCATTGGGCACGAAGGTGTTCCGGGCTGGCGTGTCCATCGATGGGGCAAGTTCGGCCGGCACGGCATACAACGAAATCCACATCCCTGAGCACACGTGTTTTGTGCTCGGCCAGCTGCTGGACAAGGCGGACTTGGTAGCCCCATTGGCTATCGAATACGAGCCGGACTACGAGACTCAAACCACCGAAAATGCGTCAGATCTCCGCATCATGGGCAATTCCTTAGGCAACTTCGCCAGCGTTGCTCAGCGCGTGTTGGACATGCCGCACGACGAACGTGTGATCACTTGGAACCTGGACTGCGCCGGCCAGCTTGGCCTGCCCAAAGCCTACATCAAGCAGGAGGGACAATCCTCGTTCTACGTGGTGACGAACGAGGGCCATGCCCTGAAGGTGTTGGGTGACATAGAGGCCGGGTTTGCGCAGAAGGTCGAAGACGCCATCGAGGCTAACCCCACGGTAGAGGTCGTGATGCTGGGAAGTGGCGGGGGCTATATCGATGAAGCCATGAAGGCCGGTGCCTACATTCGACGCAAGGGACTGGACACCACCCTTTACAACAACTGCTACTCCGCGTGCCCCTTGGTCTTCATGGCAGGGGTTGAACGGCTGAACTGGTCGCCCTACCCCAAGCTGGGGTTCCATCAGATTTACACACCCGATGGCCAAGCCGTCCCGCTTGACAGCCAACCCTACCGGCTCGTGTTTGGCTACTTGACCCGCATGGGCATTGAACCTCGTTACGTGCTGCAGAAAATGTGGTCGGCGCCGCCGTCGGGCATGACCAACGTGGACGGACAGGACGAGGACCTCTGCCAGGCCAACATCACCACCTGGATTCAGCGGGGTTGTTCCAACCGAGACTACGGCCACCTGTGAGGGGCGGCCTCTTGCTCTGGCCCCTGACACGCCGTATAAAGCACCTGCCGGTCGCTAAAGCGTCGGTGTTGTGCCCGCATAGCCAATAGGCTCCGGGTGCCCGAGGTCCACCCAATGGGGGCGCGGGAATCCTTTTCGATTCCGGAGCCCGCCGTTGAGCACAAAGACCCTCAAAACCCTGCGCACCCATTCTTTTCACGCCCAGCAAGGCCGTTGCTACTACTGCAGCAGTCCAATGTGGCTGTGCTCGCCCGACGAGTTGGGCCTGCGCCCCCGTTCGGCCGCCCTTTTTCGATGCACGGCAGAACACCTGCTGGCCCGCCAGGACGGCGGGAAGGACGTGGCAGACAACGTCGTGGCCGCGTGCCACCTGTGCAACCTGCGGCGACACAAGCGCCCTACCCCGGCCCCCTCACCCGACGCCTATCGCGTCCGTGTCCAGCAACGCATGGCCAAGGGGACTTGGCGCCCTGCCCTGTCCAAGGTGGCCGCCCACAAAGGCTTTCACGCCTTATCATGACGTGATCGGCTTCTCACTTTGGCGTTGGATGATCGCGGGGCATGGACAGCAAAAGGATGGCGAAGGAATGGACCCCGTCGTGGGCGGGCCGACACGTAACGGGATCATCGGATTGGCGTTTGCGCCTTGAGGGCTTGGAGCTCGCCTTGGCGCTGGACGGACGCACCCACCGGGTCAACGTCGAGGACGAGGCCACTTACCGCGTCAACACCGGCACCTTCTGGACCGACATCACGTTCCATCCTGGGCAGGGCCGGGAAGTAAGGGCCGACGGGCTGCCCAACGTCCAGGGCGCCGCCTTGGTTCAAGCGTTGAACGTGGCATTGACAGAGAAACGCCTGCGCGAGGACGTGGCGTTCCTCAAGGGCCAGCAGCGCTCGATAGACGTGTGGCTGGACCACAAGGCAGACCAGGAGCGGGGCTGTTTGGAGCAGCGCCGCTGGTTCACCCACGAGCAGCAGGAGGACGTCCTCGCTGCCCGCCCCAAGATGGATGCGGCCGGTCTTCGATCGCGCCTAAAAAAGCCGGGCGTGGCGGTTCGATTGGGACCGGCTGCCCAGGCGATCGAGCGCTCGCTGGCAGCGTGGGAAGCCGACCACCGCCCTGCATGGGCCGCGCTCAACGCTGCCCACGTGGACCGCGAATTGGTGGCCTGCAAAGACTTGCTGGACCGGGTGGAGAGCAGACCGCTCACCCCGGAACAGGCAAGGGCCGTGGTGTGCTTCGACAACCGTGTGCAGGTGGTGGCCTCGGCCGGCTCGGGCAAGACTTCGACCATGGTGGCCAAGGCGGCCTACGCCATCCACCGCGGGTTCGTGGATCCCAAGCGAATCGTCCTGCTGGCGTTCAACACGGACGCCGCCGAAGAGCTCAAGAAGCGCGCGGTCTTGGCGTTTGAGCGCTTGGGCATGGGGGACGTAACCGTGGAGGCGTCCACCTTCCACGCGCTTGGTTTGCGCCTCATCGGCAAGGCCACCAGGGAAAAGCCCGACGTTCCCGATTGGGCCACCGACGCGGCTGGTGGCGTGCGAAAGCTCACCGACCTCGTGGACCAGCTCAAAGACCAGTCGCCCACGTTCCGCCGCCAGTGGGACCTGTTCCGCTTCGTCTTTGGCAAGGACCTTCCAGCGTTTGGTGCACCGGAGCCGTCCGACGTATGGGACGCCCAAGGCAAGGGCGCGCTGGTCACCAACCGCGGCGAGCGGGTGAAGAGCGTGGAAGAGGTGATGATCGCCAACCTGCTCTTCTTAAACGGAGTCGACTACCGCTACGAGGCCCCCTACCCCCACCGCACCGCCGACGAAACGCACCGGCAATACAAGCCCGATTTCTACTACCCCGACTTGAACCTGTTCCACGAGCACTTCGCGCTCGACGCCAATGGCGTGCCACCAGCGCACTTCGAAGGCTACATGGATGGGGTGATCTGGAAGCGACAGCTTCACGCGGAGAAAGGCACCGAGCTGTTTGAAACCACCAGCCACGGGTTGCGCCACGGCGACGACTTCGATCGGCTGGAGCGCGAACTGACCGACCGGGGGTTGGTGCTCGATCCCAACCCTGACCGGGAGATTCCCAAGGAAGGCCAGCAGCCCATGGCATCGGTCGAGCTCGTTGGGCTGGTGCGCACGTTTATGAGCCACGCCAAGAGCAACGGCTTGAGCGCATCGGATCTGCATCAGCGGTTGGACGCGATGCCCGCCGACACCTTCAAGCTGCGCTACCAGATGTTCCTGGACATCGCCGTTCCGGTGATGGCGGCGTGGGACGAAGCCCTGGCAGCAGAGGATGGCATCGACTTTGAGGACATGCTCAACCTCGCCGCCAGCCATTTGGAAGGCGGGCGCGTGGAATCGCCTTACGACCTGGTGATGGCCGACGAGTTCCAAGACGCCTCGCGCGCCCGGGCCCGGTTGTGCCGTGCACTGGTCCAAGGCAAGGGCCGCTTCCTCTTCGCTGTGGGCGACGATTGGCAGTCAATCAACCGCTTTGCCGGCGCGGACGTGTCGGTGATGACCGGCTTTCGCCAGTGGTTTGGTCACGGCCAAGTGCTCAAGCTGGAGCAAACGTTCCGATGCCCCCAGGCGCTGTGCGACGTCTCCAGTGCATTTGTCTCCAAGAACCTGGGGCAGATCGCCAAGCGCGTGCATTCGGCCACCCCTGCCCATGGCCCAGTGCTCCAAGCGTTCCAGGTGGACACCAAGGACCAGCTGGCCGATGCAATCGACCGCTTCGTGGTGAACTTGGCCGAGGGGGTGCGCGATGGCACGATCCCGCCGGGGCGCAACGGCAAGGTGTCGGTTTATGTCTTGGGCCGCTACAACGCCGATCGGCAGTATGTGCCGATGAGGCAAAGCCGGTTCAACCGCTGGGTGGAGGTTTCCTTTCTGACCATCCACCGCTCGAAAGGCAGCGAAGCGGACTACGTCATCCTCCCGGAAATGATCAGCGCCCCGCGTCGGCGCAGCTTTCCTAACACCCGCACCGACGATCCGGTGTTGGCCCTTGCCATGCCCGAAGGAGACACCTTCCCGCTGGGCGAAGAGCGCCGGCTCTTCTACGTGGCCCTGACCCGGGCCCGGCGCACCGTGGCGATGTTCACCGCCCGTGGTCAACGCTCGATGTTCCTTCGGGAGTTGGTGGAAGACGGGATATTGGGGATCACTGACACCGATGGCGAAGCCGTCAAGGAAGAAGCGTGTCCGGCATGCAAGCAAGGCGTGCTGGTGCTGCGCACCGGCCCTTATGGGGAGTTTCGCTCCTGTTCCAATTTCCCCGTTTGCAGCTACAAGCCGAGGCGACGCGGTGTAGACCCCTCTCCGCTCGCCACCCCACCGTCGCTCCCGAAACGCGCGTCGGCGGTGCACCCGAGCCAGCCGGTCCGCTCTGCCTCCGTTCCCCAGCCTACACCTCCCAGTCGGACACTCTTCTCCTTGCTCGAATCCTTCAACAATGGGCTGGCGGAGATCAATCGCAATGTTTCCCGCGCCAGCGCTGTGCAAAGCGCGACGTCCGACTTGAAGCACCGAATCTTCGCTGAAAGAAGCACGATAGAAAGTGCATTGGAGTTGGCGCGATCCGCAATCTCGTTGGAAGAAAAACTGAAAGACCCTCGCTTCAAGGAAGCCTACGAATCGCTGTCCGAAGCACTGGATGCAAACCGCCACGAGCCCGAAGAGGCGCAGTCGTGGGTGGAAACCCCACTGCCGACGTTCTCGCGCAGCCAGCAGCATCCAGACGAAGACATTGATGCCGCGATTCAGCGGTCGTTTGATGGGCTGAGGGAGGATCGGGACGCATTCCTGTCCGCAATCCATGGTCAGCTCGCAGGGGACTCCGTTCTGCGCCACCACTTTCTGACTTCGATCGAAAAGCTGCACGGACGCCACTATCTGGTAGCCCTAGACCCCACATCCTCTTGGCACCGCATCTAAGGAACCCATGTGGAAGAGGTTGCGTGCAACTTGTGGAACTCAAAGGCTGTGGGATGATGGCCACATAAGCAAGGAGCCGGGCATGACCATCCAACTTGACTACCTCCTGTATGGCCTGGCTGCAGCGGCGGTCTCTGGCGTCATCTTCGCCTTCAAGCGCGATGCACTGATCCGCAGTCGCAACGCCTCCAAGATCGAGCACCTGAAGGCCGGCCTCCCCGCCTCCCCGTCCCATCGGGCTTCGCTCGATGAGGTCGACGACACCGTTAAAAAGATCGACAACAGCTTCTTGCTGCAGGACGAGGATCCCTACGGGAACCATCTGTCGACCAGCGGTGAGCCGCATGGCTACTGGGGCCGGAACCGTGTCGGCCCGGGCTGAGCGAACTTCGACTGCCAAGATGCAAAACGGCGGCTAGTGGCCGCCATTTTTTCCTCACGGCCGTCTTTCCTCCCCCCATCCTCCGAACGCGGCCAACAAACTGACCTAGTCCAGCAATAGGAGGTTCGGTTGAGCGCAACTTTGCACCTGACTGATGCATGAGAACATTCCAGAAGAAATCCGGAGAACGCCGTGTCGCCCATCACCACCTACGCTCTCATCGCGGCTCTCACCGTGGTCGTTGTTGCGGCTCTGGTCTACGCCTTCAGGCGAGACGCAGAATCCGAACGAACTAAAACGGCGAAGGTGCTAAGACTCACGCAGGCGCTGCCCGCTTCACGTCCATACAACGAAACAGCCGCCGAGGCGGAAGTGACACTGCCGAAAATCGAGACATCCGCGTTCAGCGATACGGAAGATGCCTATCGTAGGAACCACGTCTCGGTGATCGGTGAACGCGATGGATTCCACGGAACAAGCAACATCGGCCCTCCTTAAGATCGAATGACAGCACGACCATTGAAACCCGACTTCAGCCGGCCATACTGGAAACGCATCTAGGAACCTTAGGACTCTTGTTTTTGGCCAGTGACCGAGAGTGCGGGGGACCACCAAGTGACGCGCCACAAGGGAGTTTCACTGGGCAGCTCCTCTCGCGTTTCTGCAGGACAGCCTGACCAGAACGTGGCCGACAACCGAGGTGGCTGGCTGCGCTGGTGCAGAAGGGCAAAGAGCCCAGTGAACTCCTGATCAAATAGTCGACAGCGTCGGGTTCCGAACGTACTCCAGGCAGGCTCAAGTCGGAGGAGAGCTTCGACTTCTGGCGACTTGCAACATGGGCTACTCAGGAGCAAAGTTCACTCATCCAGGGGGGACGTCGTTCCCTGCCGCGCTTCTCGACCGGCTCCTTCTTCTAGCTGTTTGATCTCTGCGTTGAGCGATTGAGTGTAGTCAGGGCCAAGGCAGAACTGCATGCAAATGAGACAAGACTCATAACCCATTTCTCTATTAACGGGGCTGGCGTCCCCGCCAGAGCGCTCTCTCATGAGAGCATTCTTGGCCACCAGCCATACTGTCAGCAGTCGAACGTAAGTTCCACAGAATTTCAATAGTGTTGACCTCACCCAAGGATCCAGTCCATTACCCTACCGATTCATCCAAAGAAGCGGTTGGAAGCCTCGCCTTCCGAGCCCAAGACGTTCTATCCTTCAATAAACCAAAAGGGGATGGGTCATGCCGGAGCATCCGATATACCGTAACGCGCTCAACGCGATACAGGTTGGCGTGGAGGATTTCAACGAAGGGTCCCCACCCCGACTGTCTTCAGCCGTCCGAAACCTGACCGCCGGCATTCTCCTCCTGTGTAAAGAGAAGCTTCGCCGCCTGTCGCCCGAAGACGAGATCTTGATTTGGAAGCAAATCAGCCCGTCGCTGGATGACAATGGGAAAGTCATCTTTGAGGGGTCTGGAAAGACGACAGTTGACGTCTCTGAGATCATTTCCCGCTTTAAATCGCTCGGCATTGAAGCAGATGGAAAGCTCTTAGACCGTATCACACGAGTCAGGAACCGGGTCGAGCACCACCACGTTGATGACGTGGGTCAGATCCGAGGCGCTTTCGCTGACGGTCTTCTTTTCCTCTCTCAGTTCATGCCGAAGCACCTAGGGGTGGACCCTCAGGACGAGATAGACGACGACTCCTGGGCCCTCCTAGTAGCCGAGAAGGAGATCGAAGACCGCCTCAGAGCAGAGTGCAGGGCGTCTTACGCTCCAATCGACGGGCCTACCTCGCTGACGGATGCTATTGAGCGCGAGGGGTGCCCTGAGTGCAGCTCCCATTTGGTCAGGCAAACTCAAGCCCAAAACACCAACCCATTTGAGGCCCAGTGGGCGTGCCGAGCTTGCGGTCATAGCAGCTCAAATCAGGAGTGGCTTGGTCGCATCCTTCCTAACTTCTTTGCCGGCGCAAGCTTCCTGGCTGCAAAGGATGGCGGGCCTGACCCCCTGGATACCTGTCCAGAATGTAACAAGGAGGCATATGTTCACGAGGAGGAGATGTGCCTCGCCTGCGGCTTTGAGCTTGAGCCGATCGAATGCGCCGTCTGTTCACAGCCACTTGGCCTAGACGAGTATGGCGAAACAATCTGTTCATATCACCGCTATGTCGCAGAGAGGGAGCGAGACCGGTAGAAAGCCGTAGGACATTTGTGGTTCTCGAGGAGGTCCTCGTCCGCCAACGCATAGGGAAATCATGCGAGTTGCAGATCTTGCCATCCATAACTTCCGTGGCGTGAGTGAGGGCTACTTGCGCTTCAGCAAACACGTGGTGCTAGTTGGGAGCAACAACACCGGCAAAACCACTGTTATCGAGGCCCTCACCCTGATCCTTGGTAGGGATCGTCTGATACGGGACCTCACGGAGCACGACTTCTTTGGGTCGGATCCACTGCCGGATGACCGCATCAAGCTGATTGCGACTATCACGGGCTTTGAAGGCAATGACCCCAATCAGCACTCCGAATGGTTCAGAGATGGACGCGCTGTCCCGAAGTGGTTGGACGAGGCGACCGGCAAGATTCACCCGTTGCCGACAGAGACCGCTAAACAACTCTGCTGCCAGATTGCAGTTCAAGCCTATTTTGACCGGCTGTCACTCACAGTGGAGGTCGTGCGCTACTTCCACGACCACGATGGCGCAGTCGACCCTTTCGATGAGGACTCGCCGGTAGCGGTTCCCCATCGGCTCATACAGCATTTTGGGTTCTTCCTGGTTAGAGCAAGTCGGACCTGGGATCGAGTGCTGTCGTGGGGCAGCGAGCTCTTTCGCAGGACCCTCCATGCCGCAGCCGCGCAGCCAGCCGGCGCTATCATTGCCCAGCGGGACCAGCTGCGATCGCCTGAAACAGCCATTGAGGACGACAGGCAGATTGCGCCCCTAGTTAACAGCGTGAACGATGAGGTCGCGCGCTGTATTGCAGGCTCGCCTAAGCTGAGGCTTCGTGTCACTTCCACGGACAGCCGCTCGGTATTGGATGCCGTGGCGGCCCACTACGCTGTGCCGAACGGACCTAGTGTGCCCGCCGCCCGCCAAGGAAACGGTTTGATTTCATTGCAGGGGCTGTTCCTCCTCCTTGAGCTTGGAAGACTGCGTGCTAAAGGCGGCGAAGGCTTCACCATGGCCTTGGAAGAGCCAGAGCTTCATCTGCCTCCGGCAACTCAGCAGCAGATTGTGCTGAGAGTCCAAGCACTGTCCTCACAGACATTTGTCACCACCCACTCTCCAACCATTGCCGCGATGGCTGATCCCACCTCCGTCTTGCTGCTTAGAAACACTGGTGGGATTTTGACCGCCAAGCCTTTCTTGGAGAAAAATCTTGATGGTCAAACGGCTAACTGGCGACGCAAGTTCTATCAGCACAACCGGACTGAGGTCATTAACGCCCTCATGCACTCGTTTGTGCTGGTTCCCGAGGGCCGTTCAGATCACCTGTTGCTACAGACACTTCTCAAGCCACTCATGCTTAGACAAGGCTGGGCAGGCGAGCATGCTCACTCATTCGGGTTGGAGGTCGGCCTAGTTCCAACCGAAGATGCCAAGGTTGTTGAGACTTGGACCGACCTTCAGCGGTTGCATCCGTGCGTTTGCTGCCTTGTGGACGGCGACGGAGAAGGCTTCCGATACTCCGCGGAACTTGCTCAGGCGGGGGCTCGTCCCGGCTCTATCATCAGGTGGTCCGATGGTCAGATGCTGGAAGATGTCCTGTCTTGGATCTTCTCTGCTGACCCAGCTGCGATTGCGGTAGTAACGAGGGATACTCCGACGTTGGCGGATGCCGATGTGCCCATGGTCGTAGCGCATGCAAAAACGAAGAAGTGCGACTTGGTGCTCTACGAGTCTATCGCGGATGCCATCGTCAGCAACGAGGCATGTAGAGGGCGAGCGTCGGAGCTATTCCAAGGCATGGCGTTGGCCTGCGCCGATCTGGAGAGCGCCCGCTTTAGCAGGGCCGAGAACATCTGGGTCTTCCAGCCATGACCGTTACCGTCTTTTCCGGCGGGGCGGGCAGTGGAAAGACATACCAGCTGATGCAGAAGCTTGCAGAGGTCATTGCCGAGACGCCTTTGGAGATCGGAAGTAAGGTTTTAGCGCTGACCTTCATGCACGGCGCTAGGCGACGCTTAGATGATCGACTTGCCCGGGTTCCGGGAATTGAACGTCGTTACGAATGCGCCACACTAGACAGCTTCGCCGCCCGGCTTGTTCGACGCTGGCAGTCGCTGGCTACCCAGGAGCACTACGGTGAGCCGCGTGAATCCGAATACGAAGAGACGTGCCGGGTAGCCGCAGCCCTTCTCAACCACCGCCGCGTCGTGCTCTGGGTGAAGGCCTCATATCCCATCTTGATCATTGACGAGGCTCAGGATCTCTCTGCAAACCGCCTAGATGTCGTCCGTCACCTCGCATCGGAACTGACAACGCTCATTGCTGCCGATGAGTTCCAGTGCCTGGACGGTGACCTTCGACCGAATCCGGCATGGGGCTGGCTCCAAACCCAAGAAGACCACGTAAAGCTGGAGCGGACGATGCGCACAAACGTGGATTCATTGCTCAACGCCGCCGCTGCACTCAGGTCTGGCTTGGATCTCCCCATCGGCCCCCGGTTCTCTGTCAGAGCGACAGCGAACGCTGCACTGGCGTCTACCTTCTTGAGTAACCAGATCGCATGGAAGGTAAGGGAGAAGTCCTTGGCAGTTATATCCCCTGTAGTGAAGGCCTTCGCAGAAGAGACTGTGATGACGTCTGCCACCAAAGCCACCAAGCAGGGCAATGGGCCCTACCGAGTCGATTGGGAACAGGCCGAGGAAAAGGTCGTGGAAGCACTCTTGGCTCGGATAGTGGCTCCCGCTGTTGCTACCCCAGCCGAGGCTTTGGAGGCCGTGAGAGCGACAGGCAATCAAGGTCTCTATGATGAGTTTGCCAACTGGGTGGACCGCTTGATTCGGACCAAGCGTGACGTAGCTATCTCTCGAGAGATGCTCTCAGCCGCCGTTAAACAGATTTGTGCAAGCCGCGTCAGGTTCCAGCGCTCTTCGGACTTCGGTTACAAGGCGATGTCCGTGCACAGGGCAAAAAACAGAGAATTCGACCATGTTGTGGTTCTTTGGCCTGCTGCAACGCCAGGAGACAGTGAACAAAAGCGGCGATTGCTCTACAACGCGGTGACCCGGGCAAAAGTGGAGTGCCTGGTACTCGTTCAGGCGAAGAAGCACATCGATGCGCCGCCCTTCAAGCAATAGCTAAGCGACGCCATACGCCGTCTATCGTTAAGCAGATTCTGACAGTTCGCGCAGCCTCTTCAACGCTTCCTTCTGCTTGGACGCAGGCAGTCGTGAGACCAGCAGGATGACCTCAGCGAGGGTGTCGGACGTGGCGTGGAAGTAGGCCACCGGAAGACCGAGCGCCTTCGCCAGAGCCTCTGAAGTGGCCGGGTCTGGGTCGTGCTGCCCTGTTTCGTAGCGGCTCACCCTCGTCGCTCCCGACACCGAGTCGACCATGCCAATGCGCTCAGCGAGCTGGGCTTGCGTCCAACCCTTCGCGACCCGCGCACTGCGCAGGCGCTTGCCATAGACCGTCGCGGGCGTCTTGGGTTGGGGCATCCGGAATCTTGCACCACAGCTGAACTCCTTCCAAGTCTGACGGTTGGAACCGGAATGCACATCTGCGATTATCGTAAATGCCACCGCGTCGGTGGTCTACAGGGGATTACCCATGCAGCACGCACGACAAGGAGCCGTCGCGCTCCTCGCACTGGCCATCGCCAGCTTCCCCGCCTTGGCCCAAGCACCCTCTGAAACGAAGCCCGGCTTCTTCCGGCAGCTGGGAAAGAGCCTGAAAGACGCGGGCCAGCAAGCACTGGGCGCCAAGCCAGCAACCAGCAGCACGTCCGCCGCTGGCCCGCTCTACACCCCAATCAGCGGTGCGGGCCACATCAACGGGCTGTTCAAGAACGAGAACCACCAGGCCGCCCAGCAGGGCCTGCTGGACTGGCCGCGGGTCGCGCTGACCTACAAGGAATGGGGCGCAAGCTTGCCCTGTTGGACCGTGGAAGCCCGGATCTGGACCGGCGCCACCGCCTCCACCACCGAGACCTTCCGCGCGTGCGCGGACGCCCCGTTGACCATCCGGGACGACTTGGGGGAAGAAGCGGAGCTCAACAGCAACGCCCGAGCCAAGGCCACCACCGACTTGATGGTGGGCTTGAGGGTACGCCCTGGGAAGCCGAACACCGGCGACGACCGAACCACCGGCCCTACCCCACCCAGGGAACCGTTCAACGTGCGCACGACCCGAGAGGGCGTGGCATGGCAGGCCCGGAGAATTGCCCTGAGCACCGCTTGGGTGTCCGGCTTCTTGCGAGCTGATGACCTCTATCCCGGTCCCTCCGGAATCTTGACGCCGTTCCGCGACAGCCGCATGTGGATCGCCGGCTTTGATCCGGCCGGCAACCGCGACAAGTAAGCCCCCACCTCAACCAGGAAGAGACCCTCATGAACACGATCAGGAACATCGCTTTCGCCGTGACCACTGCTTTGGCTTTGACGGCCTGCGGCAGCAAGCCCTCCGACGAGCAGGCCAAGAAGGCCATTACCGCCGAATTTGAGCGCGCGCTCGGCAGCCAAGTTTGGGTAAAGGAGTATCGGGACTTCAGCCTGAGCGGCTGCAAGAAATCGGAAACTATTGACGGAGTGATCTGCGACGTGGGCGGCTCTGTCGTCCTCGACATTGGAGGCGTCGCCCAGGCCCGGCCGTTCGTTCAGCCAGTGCGCTTCTCAAAGGCTTCTGGCGAGTGGACCGCCCACAAGCTCTGACCCGGCGCCATGACGACTACACCCTCATATGCGCACATCGGCTGCGCGACTGTCCTGCTCGGCGGGGCCGGCCTGGTGTTCACGGCTGGCGGTCTTGAGGCCCTGCAGCAGGAGGCCACTCTGGGCTGGCTCGCTATCGCTGGCGGTTTGGCCATCTGGACCGTCTTGGGCTTTCTCTACTGGATCAACGCCCGGGCATACCGGCGTCAGGAAGATGCCAAAGGGCAACCGTACGCCCCACCCTCGCCCCAGCGCGGCGGGTTCTGGAAAGGGTTCTTCGTGACCTGGACCATCGTGGTGGCCATCCACATGGCAGCTTTCCTAGGAATGGGTTTTGCCGACCTGTTGCCGCGTCCTGAGCAAAGCCGAGCAATCTTCAGCCTGCTCGTCCTGGCGTTGGTGCCGGCGCACGTGGTGGTGCCCGGTCTGGTGGCAATTGTCTACAGCATGATGCGCCGGACCTCGTCCAGGTAGGCGCTTCCTGATGTTCCCATCAAGAGGCCCCGCTTCGGCGGGGCCTTTGCGTTGCGTCCGTCCATTAAATCTGGCACAAGGATTTTAGGACGTATATCAGCGAGGAAAGGGAATGGCGGACACTGGAGCGGACGGGGAGCAGACGAAGAAGGAGGCAAGCAACCCGGGCGCGAAGTCGCCTTCGCACATCGCTTCTGCGCTAACAACGATGGCGGGCGGCATCTTGGCCGTAGCTACCCTGATCGGGTTCTTCCTTCATTTGTCCGGTGATGTCGCGCATTCGACCTACTTGACGGAGATGGGTGTTCCTGCGGGCCTCTTCCCCCAGGCCACCGATGCAAAAATCATCCATGGCTACTACGTGGTCATCATCCAAGGCATTCGGCTGATCAGCGACATTCCTTGGGGCATCGTGTTTACCATGATCGGAATGTCCACGCTGTCCATTGTCATCGCCCGTGCGCCCGTCAAGGAGAACACAGCGATGCGAGGGTGGCTTGAGCGGCGATCCTATTGGATCAGACAACCTATCGTTGCGCTCCTGGGATCAGCGGTGTTCCTCTCTGCCGCAGCGAGCGTCGGTTGCTTTGTCCTGCTACTGGCCATCGTGCCGGGCCTTGTAGGGGAGAAGTTTGGCAAAAGCAAAGCCGACGAAACAAAGAAGCTGCTTCTTGCGGAAGCCTCGGCAAAAGGCTCAGAACTCTGGAAGGAATCAGAGCGCCTCGCCGGAGGCCGCGTTGTTGAGGCGAGCGACAGCTGGATCGCAATCTACGACAGCGAGCTAAAGATGGTGCGAATTCTCAAAAACGATGGCGTTGAAATAAGAACTCACCTATCAACTGCAAAGGCGTCTTATCAGGCTAGTCCACCCATGCAATCGCAATAACTCCACCTGCTCAGGAGAACGTTGTGCCCACTGTGTTCTTTTCCTACTCCCACGCCGACGATGGCTTTCGGGAACAGCTCGAGAAGCAGTTGACCATGCACAAGCAAGAAAGCGGGCCGCGAACGGCCCGCTTCCATTCTTTCAAGTAATGACTGATCACCATTTCTTAACCCGGAAGGAAGAAAATAGCTTCCCAAACCTGCTCGGCTGGCCAACTTTGCCTGACTCAGGAGGGTTGCTTTTCACAGTAACCGGATTGAAGTTCCACTGGTGTACAGTTTTGGCCAAAGAGCGTTCATCAGCAGACTGTGGCCTGACCTTTACGACCACGGTCTTTTTTTTCTCGGGCTTCGCGACCGAGACGGGGCCGATAGTTGTGCCGTTGGAATCAAGTTTTATTTCCATAGCTGCGCACCTCTGACGCTATCGATCAGCTTCGAATCCTTATCCACAGCTAACAAAATCTGCTTGACGGAATCGATCACTGAGGTGAACGAACTTTTCAAATCACCCGCCCCGTATATAGCGCAAATTCCATCCAGAGTCAATGACGATGACTCAATCACCAGTACAGGCGGATCCGGCTGTGTGGTATCCCCTGCCAGCACAAGAGGCATGGCTAGGCACCAGAGGCTGTCAGCCAGTGGCCAAACTGAAGTATCTGTGAACAGATCATCATCCGCCTGCTCGCCCAGTCTCTCAGCCTGCCGGACGAACACCTTGTCCTGTCGCAGCACAGTCCTAGCAATAGGACGCCGACGCTCCGCCGCTTCTTCTGGGCCGTATCCCACCTCAAACCTAGGCCAAAGCTTGAGGATTTCGTCACCTCGCCTCGTGGCAATTGCCGCCTTCAGCGTAAAGTCATGCGGCAAGTCCGCCTCAATCAAAGCGCTACGTATTGTGTCTTCAAGTGAGCCTACAAAACGCTGCACTACTAACTCAATAAATGGGGTTGCAACTGCCTTGTAAAGCTCAATAGTCGATTCATTTACAACATTAACCGCCTCATCAACATAGCACTTCTGGCTCTTGTCGAAATCCAATAGATGCAGCCTTGTCTTCGCGGGGACAATCACCAGCCCTGGGATATTCCGAGCATGAATCTCCGGAGGACCGGACACAACGGCATCGATGATCGCCCCTAACCAATGCCCGGATGCAGCACTGGATGAATCCGCAGACCGTAGTGAAATCCCAACCGTCCAACAATCTGGCTGGAACATTCGCTCATCATCAAAAGCCCACAGAGGCAGATTGGAGACAACCCCGCCATCCGCAAACTCATTTATGCTCCCATCCGGCATCCTTATAGGATACGGTTTAAATATTAAAGGAAGACAAATGGAAGCACACACTGCGCTGGCAACTGAAATCCCCGGAGTAGTATCCACAGAGAACAACTGCAACGTCTTCTTTGTCAAATTTGTGGCGACAATCCGGAGGGGCTTACCACCAGCATTTTTAAGCTCTTCGAACGTAATATCCTTCCCACCGGAAATACCGTCCTTTATTGGTGAATTTGCCAACACCTCATCAATGACATCACGAACTTGATCAAGGGGAGCAAGCCCCTCTCTCAGCAACTTGCACAACTTAAAAAATGAAACCAACCCAGCAACTAAGAGCACAACAATCACACTGAATACAACCAGAAATCCAGTAGCCCTCAATGAAAGCGCGAATAGTGTAGGGGCCGCAAATAAGGCAAAGACCAATCCAGCCAGCAAGTCCACCGCCATAAACTTAAGAATGGCGGTATTTTCTGCAATCCACCTAGCCTTCTTTATCCTAGCCCATCCACGCTCCGTGAAGAGCCCGGTAAGTGAGCCAGAAGAAAATCCTTCCAGCCCTTTCAAGACGTGATGATCACTCTTTCCGCTCAAATCTAGGATCTGATCAGATTCATAGCCCGCAGACACTAATGCGGCCATAATTGATCCGGCCGAGGTACCAGCCACTCCTACTATTTCAGGTCTCGTTGCTGGCTTTGATAGATCTTTCGGCGGAAATTCTGCTAGCTCTAGTGCTTTCAAGGCACCAACGTGGACTGCCCCGCGGGCGCCTCCGCCTTGGAACACAACGTAAACCTTTCTCGCCTCCACGGCCTTCCTCTCGGTACTCATAACGCAGCTCGCTCCATCTAAATACACCCACCTCACCGCGCCGGTGACAATATCTCGCTTTACATCCCAAAGATTGAGCTATGACTTTACATTTTGCGCCCGGCAAGTACTCTTTAATTTGCGATATCCAATGCCAGCAAGGGGAGCCCGCTCTACTCGCCAGCCCAACTGACAGAGCGATTGAGCGTCTGTAACTGAGAGATACAAGATAGGACACACATCCGGCCTCAACACTGAAGCAAAACAATGAATTGACCGTGAGCCGCTCGACCGTTATCTCTTCTCCGCTAGGGTTTCAGTGACCTTGAATGGCACAAGTGGAAATGCGGGTGACTATGTATCAGCACACCGCGTCAGAGCGACTCTTGGCATGCAAAAATTTGGCGAAATCGTCGTCCCCAACGTCCTTAGCCTCCTCTTCTGGATCCCCCTCTTCCACGCTTGCTCCCGCCACAAGCAGTGCCTCGGCGACCTGACACTTAACCTCGAAATCGAGCTCCAAGTCACGGGCCAGCCAGACCAAGGGAGGCTGATCCTCATCGTCGTCTGTGTAGGAATACGCGTCCGGGCCCAGCCCGGTAGCCAAAAGCGCCCTCACAAGCTCCACATCCCCCATCACGCAAGCGTTGTGCAGTTGGGGATACATCAGTGACCGCCCGCGCTCTTGGAGGCCTTCTGGCAGCGCCTTCACCGCGTCCAGCATCTCATCGAAGCGCGTACGAAAGGCCTCACTGCCCCCGTAGAGGTCGTCGAAGCCCATGGCGGCTGCAATGTCTGCGTGCATATCGGTTTCCCTATTTGGAAGAACTAAACGTGCCGTCCAACCCTGCGCGCTGAGGCCAGCCTCGTGGCCAACTGCTGGCTGCGCGCACGGCATACCCAGAGAAGTGATTTGGATCGGTGAGCAGTAGCGCCGGGCAAGATGCAAGTCACAACCTCGCCTGATGCCCTCATCCCGCAACAGACCTCACTCCTCACCCAAGTCCCCCCTGCCCAACCGAAGTCCCCAGTGGAGCACCGGGTGGCAAGCCTCGGCCAGCGCCCGCGGCGCGAACTCCGTCTCATAAGCGTGGGCATGTTCTTGCCGGTCGGACAGCTCGTGGCCCGTGTACTCCTCCCGGAGCTCACGGTGGACGCCCTTCGCTTTGAGCGCGCCGATCACGGTGTCACGGAAGCTGTGGTGCCCCACCCTGCCGCCGCCGCGCGCCTTGATGCCCAGCTTGACCAGGTAGCGAGAGAAGGCGTGCTGAGCTCTGCCGGCAGGCCCATTCTTGGCGTCAAACGTCAGCTCCGGAAAGAGCTTGGTCTCGCCAGCCGCCTTCAGCCTACGCACCCGCTCCCACAAGCCCAACGCGATGAGGTCGGGATGCACCGGCGTCTTTCGGTCACTGGCGTCGGTCTTGAGGCTCTTGTGTTCGCCCAACCAGGTGAAGTGGAAGATCGGGACGCCCTCCTCCTCCCGGCAGTCCTCAAGCTCCAAGCGGGCCACTTCGTTGGAACGCGCACCCGTGTAGAGAAGGATGAGCGGGATCCACTTAGCCGCATCTCCCTTCAGTTGCCGGAAGTTCTCGGGGTCAAAGACACGCTGCACCTGGTCTGGAGAGAATGCCTGCGAGCCGTGCGTTTTGGCCCGCTGCTTCTTGACCTGCTTTGACACCCGAGCGTGACCCTCCGCAGGGTTATCCCCGACGGGATAGAGGCCCGAGGTTTGAGCCCAGTCCAGGAAGGTCACGCAAACCGAGAAGCGGTTGGCGATGTAGGTGATCACCCGCCCCAAGGACTGCTCATGCAAGAACCAATCGGCGAAGTCCAAGCGCGTCAGCTCCTGCAACAGCACCGGTCGGCCATTCTTGCGCTGTCCTGCCAAGAAGAGCTCCAGGTCAACCAGCGCTTTCCGCTTCTGAACGATGGTCTTGCCAACGTTCTTACCTTGTATGCCCAACAGATATTTCTCGCGCGCATCCGCAAGGGTGATACCCACCGGCACGGGTGGCCGCTCATTGTCCACCGGTCGAGAGGGAAGAGGCGCCGAGGGCGGCACAACGCCTTCGACGGCGGCGGCCAAAGGGTCGAGCGCCAAGAGATCGCGAACGGTCTCCTGAAACAACACACGATCACGATCGTCGTTGATCTCGACACGACCCAGCTCCACACCACCCGGCAGCTTGACCCCTTGAAGGGTCAACTCGCGGATAGGCTTTCCCTTGAGCATCTTCAAGAGCTCATCCAGCTCCGGTCCCATACCGTCATTCCTGAGGGCAGCGAAGATCTGAGCATAGCCTGCCTGCATCACCAGCGCACAAGCGGTGGCGACACGCGCACAGGTCGTCGCGGTGGCGCGTTTGATGACTTTGCAGCCCAGCAGGGATTGAAGATCGCTCGGCACCTTCAGCCGAACGTAGAAGCGGCCAGTCGTGCCGCGGACCAAGTAGTGCGCTACTCGCATGACAGAGTGTCCAAGCGAGTGTCCAAGGCCGAAAAAAGAAAAACGCCCGCAAATCACTGATCTGCGGGCGTTTCCTATCAACTGGCGGAGTGAGAGGGATTCGAACCCTCGATAGAGCTTTTGACCCTATACTCCCTTAGCAGGGGAGCCCCTTCGGCCACTCGGGCATCACTCCGGGGTTTTCTCCGCGTCTGGTGCGTCGCACCTCAGCGGGGCGTGAATCATAACGTTAATCGAGTGCGAAGGTAAAGCGTTATTCGGCAGAATTTTCGCTACCGGTGCCACCGGCTTCATCACCACGCTGGATGCGCTGATAGATCTCTTCGCGATGCACAGCGACGTCCTTCGGCGCAGTGATGCCGATACGCACCTGGTTACCCTTGACGCCAAGCACGGTGACGCTCACCGAGTCTCCGATCATCAGGGTTTCGCCGACGCGGCGAGTCAGGATCAACATTTTTGTAAGTCTCCATGGAACCGTGTGGAAGGGTATCCCCCACCGGCTTGACGCTCCGTCAAGAAGCGCTACCACGACAAAGGGAAAAGATTCGCAATGGTACCGTCAGCCGTCCCGCTCCTACAAGGAGGGGGACGGCCAGGTTCATCACAGGCGGGGGCTGACCCATTCGACGACTGCAGCCAGCGCAGTGGCAAGGGCGGGCCCGTCCTCGCCACCACCCTGGGCGAGGTCCGGGCGTCCGCCGCCCTTGCCCCCGATCTGACCGGCGATATGGGACAACAGTTCCCCGGCCTTGACCTTGCCCATTGCGCTGCCGTTCACGCCTGCGACCAGGGCCGCCTTGCCGTCCTGGGCGCCGGCCAGCACGATCACCGCGTCGCCCAGCTGCTGCTTGAGGCGATCCATGGCGTCACGCAGGGCCTTGGCGTCGAAGCCCTCCAGGCGGGCAGCCAGCACCTTCACGCCAGCGACCTCGACGGCCTGGCCGGACAGGTCGGCCGTGGCACCCGCAGCAACCTTGGCCTTCACGGCCTCCAGTTCGCGCTCCAGCTGCTTCTGGCGCTGGCCGAGGGCACGGATCTTCTCGACCACGTCGGCGGCGCTGCCGCCGAGCAGCTCAGCGGCCTCGGCCAGGCGGGCCTCTTCGGCGTCCACGTAGTCCAGCGCGCCCTGGCCGGTCACGGCCTCAATGCGGCGCACGCCCGCGGAGACGCCGCCCTCGGAGGTGATCTTGAACAGGCCGATGTCGCCGGTACGGTTGACGTGGGTACCACCGCACAGCTCGGTGGAGTAGTCACCCATCTTCAGCACGCGCACGTGCTCGCCGTACTTCTCGCCGAACAGGGCCATCGCGCCGAAGTCCAGCGCTTCCTGCATGCCCATGGTGTGCACTTCGGCGGCGTTGTTGGCGCGCACCTGCTGGTTGACCTTGCGCTCGATCACCGCCAGTTCGTCGGCACTGATCGGCTGGAAGTGCGAGAAGTCGAAACGCAGGCGGTCCGGGGCGACCAGCGAGCCCTTCTGCTGCACGTGGGTGCCCAGCACTTCGCGCAGGGCGGCGTGCAGCAGGTGGGTGGCCGAATGGTTGAGGATGGTGGCGCCGCGGCGCTCGCCATCGACCTGGCCGGAGAGCACGTCGCCGACCTTCAGGCCGCCGCCGGACAGGGTGCCGACATGGCCATGGAACTGGCCGGCGAACTTCTGGGTGTCTTCCACGACCATGCGCACGCCGTTGCCGGTCAGCACGCCGGTGTCGCCGACCTGGCCGCCGGACTCGGCGTAGAACGGGGTCTGGTTGGTGATGACGATGACTGCGTCACCCGCATCGGCCGACTGCACCGGACGACCGTCCTTGAGCAGGGCCAGCACGCTCAGGCCGTCGGCCTGCAGGCGGTCGTAGCCCAGGAACCGGGTCGGGCTGAGGGTCGCCACCAGCTCGGCTGGCAGGGTCACGCCGCCACCGAACTTGCCGGCCGCGCGCGCGGTCTCGCGCTGCTGCTCCATCGCGGCATCGAAGCCGGCGATGTCGACGGTCAGGTCGCGCTCGCGGGCGATGTCCTGGGTCAGGTCGAGCGGGAAGCCATAGGTGTCATACAGGCGGAAGGCGTCAACGCCCGGGATCACGCCATTGCTGGCCTTGCCGGCCACGTCTTCGAAGATCTTCATGCCGGCATCGAGGGTTTCGGCGAAACGCTCTTCCTCGGCCTGCAGCGCACGGATGACGGTGTCCACCGCCGCCGGCAGTTCCGGATAGGCCTCGCCCATCTGCTCGACCAGCGTCGGCACCAGCTTGCTGAAGAACGGCTGGCGCACGCCCAGCATCCAGCCGTGGCGCAGGGCGCGGCGGATGATACGGCGCAGCACGTAACCCCGGCCTTCGTTGGACGGCAGCACGCCGTCGACGATCAGGAACGAGCAGGCGCGGATGTGGTCGGCAATCACGCGCAGCGACTTGTTCTCCAGGTCGGCGGTGCCGGTCAGCTCGGAGGCCTTGCGGATCAGCGCCTGGAACAGGTCGATCTCGTAGTTGGTGTGCACGTGCTGCAGGATCGCAGCCAGGCGCTCCAGGCCCATGCCGGTATCCACGCACGGCGCCGGCAGCGGCACCAGGGTGCCGTCGGGCTGGCGGTCGAACTGCATGAACACCAGGTTCCAGATTTCGATGAAGCGGTCGCCGTCTTCATCCGGCGAACCCGGGGGGCCGCCGGCGATATGGTCGCCGTGGTCGTAGAAGATCTCGGTGCACGGACCACACGGACCGGTGTCGGCCATCTGCCAGAAGTTGTCCGAAGCGAACGGCGCACCCTTGTTGTCGCCGATGCGCACGATGCGCTCTTCCGGCACGCCGACCATGTCGCGCCACAGCGCATAGGCTTCGTCATCGGTCTGGTAGACGGTGACCAGCAGGCGTTCGGCCGGCAGCTTCCAGACCTGGGTCAGCAGTTCCCAGGCCCAGGCGATCGCGTCCTTCTTGAAGTAGTCGCCGAACGACCAGTTGCCCAGCATTTCGAAGAAGGTGTGGTGGCGTGCGGTGTAGCCGACCTGGTCGAGATCGTTGTGCTTGCCGCCCGCGCGCAGGCAGCGCTGCACGTCGGCCGCGCGCACGTAGCTACGCTTCTCCGCGCCGAGGAACACGTCCTTGAACTGCACCATGCCGGAGTTGGTGAACAGCAGGGTCGGATCATTGCCCGGCACCAGCGGCGCCGAGGGCACGATGGTGTGGCCTTTGCCCTTGAAGAATTCAAGGAAGTCGCTGCGGATCTGGGATGTCGTGAATTTGGCGGATGCGTTCATTGGGGGCTGGCAGTCTGCGGGCCGGCGGACCCGGACCACCGGCCGTGTTGGCCAGAGTCGCGAGGGACCGCCGAAAACCTAAAGGGTATCAGGCCCGGCGCCGCCAGTCTCAGTCGTCCGGGTCGTAGCGGGTCGCACGGCGGATGCTGTCGCCGTCGAAGCCCCGTCGGGCCAGCAGATCGGCGGCCTTGCGCCGCTGCGTCAGGTCCTGCGGACCGGCCTCGCCAAAGCGTCGGCGGACCAGATCACGGGCGTTCTCCTGCCAGTCGCCTTCGTAGCTGTCCATCGCTGCAGCAATCGCGGCACTGTCCAGGCCGTGGGTCCCCAGCTCGGCGCGGACATGGATCGGCCCATAACCGGTGTTGGCGCGCATCCTCACCAGGTTCTCGGCAAAACGGGTGTCGTCCTGCCAGCCCGCCTCGGTCAGCTTGGCGACAGCGGCCTGCGCGGCTTCGTCTTCGATGCCACGGGCGGTCAGCTTGCGGGTGAGTTCCTTGCGCGAGTGCTCGCGGCGGACCAGCAGGCCCAGCGCCCGTTGGACGGGAGTCTGCTCACGCTGCCGGCGCTTGCGGCCGGTGGGAATGTCTTCGGCGTCGGACATCGGTGCTCCAAGGGTGGCGCCGTCCTTGGCGCCCTGCCCATCCCTGGGCGATTCGAACCTGCGGGACAGGGCGACGTCACTGACGGCGCCGCCCTGCCCCACAGCAAGCCTTACTCGTCGTCGCCTTCGTCGTCGCCTTCCTCGCGGGCCGCTTCGGCCGGCTGGAATTTCTCACGCAGCTCGGCCTCGAGCTTGGCGGCGACGGTCGGGTTGTCGCGCAGGTAGCCGCGGGCATTGTCCTTGCCCTGGCCAATGCGTTCTTCACCGTAGCTGTACCAGGCGCCGGCCTTCTCGACCAGCTTGGCATCCACGCCCATGTCGATCAGTTCGCCCTCGCGGCTGATGCCTTCGCCGTACAGGATCTCGGTGATGACCTGCTTGAACGGAGGCGCCAGCTTGTTCTTGACGACCTTGATCTTGGTCTGGTTGCCGATGATCTCATCGCCCTTCTTGATCGCACCGATACGGCGGATGTCCAGGCGGACCGAGGCATAGAACTTCAGCGCGTTGCCACCGGTGGTGGTTTCCGGGCTCTGGCCCGGCATCATCACGCCGATCTTCATGCGCAGCTGGTTGATGAAGATCACCAGGGTGTTGGAACGCTTGATGTTGCCGGTCAGCTTGCGCAGCGCCTGGCTCATCAGGCGGGCCTGCAGGCCCGGCAGCTGGTCACCCATTTCGCCTTCGATTTCGGCCTTCGGGGTCAGCGCGGCGACCGAGTCGACCACCAGGATGTCAACCGAGCCCGAACGGACCAGCATGTCGGCGATTTCCAGCGCCTGCTCACCGGTGTCCGGCTGCGACAGCAGCAGGTCGTCCACGTTCACGCCCAGCTTCGCGGCGTAGATCGGGTCAAGCGCGTGCTCGGCGTCGATGAAGGCCGCGGTACCGCCCATCTTCTGGCATTCGGCGATGGCCTGCAGGGTCAGGGTAGTCTTGCCCGAGGATTCCGGGCCGTAGATCTCAACGACACGGCCCTTCGGCAGACCGCCAATGCCCAGTGCGATGTCGAGCATCAGCGAACCGGTCGGGATGGCTTCGACGGGCTCGACCACGCGGTCGCCCATGCGCATCACCGAGCCCTTGCCGAACTGCTTCTCGATCTGGCCCAGAGCAGCAGCCAAGGCGCGCTTCTTGTTCTCGTCCATCGTATTGGTCCTTGCAGAGGTCATGTCGTTGGGGGTGCTGTCTTTGGGGGTCTTCTTTGCCATGGGTTCACTTTAAGTCGGACGTATCGCACAGGCTGAGATTCTGCCCGGCGCTCTGAAAAGAATTATCGGACATCCGTACCAACCTCAGTGGAACCAGAGAATCGCCACAAAAGACCGCGGGGTAATGCACTATGGAGCGGGTCAACGATTGGGCCGAAGCAGGCCGCAATAGAGGCCTTCGATCGCAAAATCCTGGTCCGGCAGCACCTCGATCGGCTTGTAATCGGGATTGCGTGGCAGCAGGCGGATGCGGTCCTTGGCGATCTTCAGCAGCTTGACGGTGATCTCGTCATCGATGCGGGCCACCACGATCTGCCCGGAACGGGCGTCGCGAGTGCGGTGTACGCCGATCAGGTCGCCGTCGAAGATGCCCTCGTCGATCATCGAGTCGCCCTGCACTTTCAGCAGGTAGTCCGGCGCCGGCGAGAAGAACACCCGGTCCAGCACCACGAAATCGTCGGAGCCGATGTCGGCACCGATCGGCAGGCCGGCAGCGACCCGGCCCAGCACCGGCAAGCGCAGCACGCTGTCCGGAAGGCCCGGCTCGGCGAGCTTTTCGACCGGCGGTGCCTGCACCAGACGGATGCCGCGAGCCTGGCCCGGGATGCGACGGATCGCACCGGCCTGCTCCAGGGCTTCCAGGTGGTACTGGGCCGCGCGCACGCCCTTGAAGCCGAACGCACGTGCGATTTCAGTCTGCGACGGCGGTGCGCCTTCGCTCTCGATACGCTCGGCGATCAACTGCAGGATCGCCTGCTGGGTGTCGGTCAGGTCCATGGTTAGTAGTATTACTACTAATGCGCACAACTGCAAGTGCCGGGTCTGTAGTGCCGAGCCATGCTCGGCAGTTGGGCCAATGGCCGGGCGGCAAAGGCAAAAAGCAGCCGACCAGCGATTGGCCCTACAGGAATCGCGCAGCGATTCCGCGGTTCCAGTGGGGAACCGCTGCGGCAAGCACACTATGTGTGCTTGCCGCTCCTCCATATCGAGTACAGGATCCACACGCCACAGAAGCCGGCGCCGATGAACCCGCACACCCCCAGCGCCAGCAGCCAGCGACTGGAGACCCCGCCAACGCTGTGCATGACGATCGAGGACCCGATGATCAGCGCGGCGGTGACGATACCCATCACCAGCCGGTTCGCTGCCCGATTCACCTGTTCGCCGAAGCCCTGCAGCGCGGTGGTTTCCACCTTCAGCTGGAGGCGGCCGCGGCGTGCGGCCTGGACCAGCTTGCGCAGGTCGCGCGGCAATTCCCCGGCGAAGTCGACCAGGCCCAGCAGGCTGCGTCGGCCACGCTTGAGCAGCGCCCTGGGCGCATAGCGCTGCAGCACCACCCGTTCAAGGAACGGGCGCGCGGCACTGGCCATGTCGAAATCCGGGTCCAGCTGGCGACCCATGCCTTCCAGGGTCAGGAACGCCTTGATCATCAGCGCCAGATCGGCCGGCAGGGTCAGGCTGTAGCTGCGCAGCAGCTGGGTAATGTCACCCAGCATCAGGCCGATGCGCAGGTCCTTCAGCGGCACGCCGCGATACTGGTCGACGAACTGGCTGATGTCGTGCTGCAGGCGGTTCTCGTCCACTTCCACGCCGCCGGCCCAGTCCAGCAGCACATCGGCCACGCCCTGCGGGTCCTGCTCGACCAGCCCGTGCAGCAGCTGCGCGACCTGGAAGCGGCGCACTTCAGACAGCGCGCCGACCATGCCGAAGTCAATCACGCCGATGCGGCCGTCACGCAGGTAGAGGATGTTGCCGGGGTGCGGGTCGGCGTGGAAGCAGCCGTCCTCCAGCACCATCTTGAGCACGATGCCGGCACCGCGCCGAGCCAGTTCGCGCCGGTCCAGGCCCGCCGCATCGACGCCGGCCAGGTCACGCCCGGGAATGCCGTCGACGAAGTCCTGGACGTTCAGGCTTTCGCAGGTCCACTGCCAGTGCACGCTGGGGATCAGGATGTCGTCACGACCACTGAAGTTGCGCGCGATGCGCTCGGCGTTGCGGCATTCGGCGGCGAAATCCAGCTCGCGGCGCAGCGACACGGTGAACTGCTGCACGACCTCGGCTGGACGATAGCGGCGCAGGTCCGGCAGCCGCGCCTCGACGATTTCGGCCAGGCGCGCCAGCAACCGCAGGTCGGCCTCGACCACGTCGCGGATACCGGGGCGCCGCACCTTCAGCACCACCTCGCGGCCGTCATGCAGGCGCGCGCGATGGGCCTGCGCCAGCGAGGCGGCGGCCATCGGGATTTCATCGAGGAAGGCGAACACGTCTGCAGGCGAGGCGCCCAGGTCGGCCTCCAGCTGCTCGCGGATATCGGCATACGGCAGCGCGGGTACCGCGTTCTGCAGCTCGGACAGTTCAGCGATCCATTCCGGCGGCAGCAGGTCGACGCGCGTCGCCAGCACCTGCCCGAGCTTGACGAAGGTCGGGCCGAGATCCTGCATCGCGCTGCGTACGCGCACCGGCGCGGTCATCCGCAGCAGTTCCTGGCGATCCTCGTTCCAGTGCAACAGGCGCCCTGCGCGCTCCAGCGTGGTGGCCAGGCCGATGCGCCGCACCACGTCACCGAAGCCATAGCGGATCAGGACGACCGCAATTTCCTGCAGTCGGCCCAGGTCACGGACCGTGCCCAGCGTTTCCCACATCATGCGTGCTCCGGACGATTACCGGAGCAGCATGTCACAGCTGGGCGTCGATGCCGCGCAATGCCGCCGCTACGGTTTGCCGGCGGATGGCTTCGCGGTCGCCCTCGAACTGGAACAGCTCGGCGCGGGCGTAGCCGCCGCGCCGCTTCCAGCCGATCCAGACGCTGCCGACCGGCTTGCCAGGGCTGCCACCGCCCGGTCCGGCAATGCCGGTCACCGCCACCGCGATGCCGGCACCGGAATTGACCAGCGCACCCGACACCATCTCCAGCACGGTTTCGCGGCTGACCGCACCGTACTGCTCCAGGGTCTGCGCCCTCACGCCCAACAGCCGCTGCTTGGCTCCGTAGCTGTAGACCACCATGCCGCAGTCGAAGAATGCCGACGAACCTGCGATGTCGGTCATGCACTTTGCAATCCAGCCACCACTGCAGCTTTCAGCGGTCACCAGCTGCAGCGAGGCCTGCTGCAGGCGCTGCCCAAGCGCGGCGGACTGGATATTGAGTTCAGCGTCGGTGGGGATGGACATCGGCATGACGGTGGGGTGAAGAACCTGCACGTTGTACCGCAGATGACAGCCAGATGTCGCGCCCCTCCGGCACGGTCGCGTTGCCGGCCAGCGGCCGGCACTACCGGGCATCGGCCGCTACCTCACCACTCCGGCAGTTTCTCCGGCAGCAGCGCCCGGATCGGCGCGCCGTCGGCACTGGCGGCAAGCTTTTCAGCTTCGGCGATCGGCAGGTCGACCTGCAACAGCCAACCGTCTTCATCAGCCTGCTCGCTGCGGATCACTTCCAGCTGGTGCAGGCGCGCGCGCAGGCGGCCGGCATCCGGCGGCAGGCGCAGTTCGCCGGAGACATGCTGCAGGCCCAGGCGCTTGCCCAGCACCGCCTGCAGCAGCTCCAGCCCCCGCCCGTCACGCGCGGAAATCCAGACCCGCTCACGACGCGACTCATCCGGGATACCGTCCTGGCCATCGTGGCGCACGTCGGCGCCGTCGATGCGGTCGATCTTGTTGAACACCAGCAATTGCGGCAGGTCACCGGCACCGACTGCGGTCAGCACCTCGTCAACCTGGGCGATGCGCTCCTCGCGGTGCGGATCGGCAGCGTCGACCACATGCAGCAGGAAGTCGGCCTCGCGCGCCTCGGACAGGGTCGAGCGGAACGCCGCGACCAGATCATGCGGCAGATCGCGGACGAAGCCGACGGTATCGGCCAGCACGACGTTGCCCCCCGGCACCGCGATGCGGCGCACGGTCGGATCCAGCGTTGCGAACAGCTGGTCGGCGGCATAGGCCTCAGCGCCGGTCATGGCGTTGAACAGAGTCGACTTGCCGGCGTTGGTGTAGCCCACCAGGGCCACGCGCGGCAGCTCGCTGCGCACACGCGCACGGCGCATCTGGGTGCGCTGCACTTCGACCTTTTCCAGGCGCTTCTGCAGCTGCTCCACCCGCTTCTGCAGCAGGCGGCGGTCGGTTTCCAGCTGGGTTTCACCCGGGCCGCGCAGGCCGATCGAACCGCCGCGCTGGCGCTCCAGATGGGTCCAGCCGCGCACCAGCCGCGTAGCCAGGTGGCGCAGCTGTGCCAGTTCGACCTGCAGCTTGCCTTCGTGGCTGTGCGCACGCTGGGCGAAGATGTCCAGGATCAGGCCGGTGCGGTCGATCACCCGGCGCTCGAGGAAACGTTCCAGGTTGCGCTCCTGGCCCGGGCTCAATGCATGGTTGACCAGGATCAGGTCGGCCCCGCTGGCGTCGGCCGCAGCCTTGATCTCGTCCAGCTTGCCGCTGCCGATCAGGGTCGACGGATTCGGACGGTCCAGGCGCGCAGTGATCGTCGCGGCGATGCTGGCCCCGGCCGAGCGGGCCAGATCACCGAATTCTTCGAGCACATCGTCTTCCAGCTTGCCGAAATGGGGCTGGATCAACAGGGCGTGTTCACCCTTTTTCGAGCGGTCAAACATTCACCGCTCCGGTATTACTCGTCTGCTTCATCACCTGCCTGACCACCTTCACCCGACTGCACGTACCCACCGCCCGGACCGACCTTTACGTTGCGTGCCGGAACGACGGTGGAAATGGCATGCTTGTAGACCATCTGACTGACCGTGTTGCGCAGCAGGACCACGAACTGGTCGAACGACTCGATCGTGCCCTGCAGCTTGATGCCGTTCACCAGGTACACCGAAACCGGCACGCGTTCGCGCCGCAGTGCGTTCAAGAAAGGATCCTGCAGCGATTGCCCCTTGGACATTGCACACTCCTGATTATTGTTCTTATTGGGTTGCCGACGGTTGCCGCGGCCCCCGAGCCGCCCGCCGACCGATGGATGTTACACGGCTGGCAGGGATTCAGCGTGCGACGAAGGTCGACACCGCGCTGGCCAGGCGCTCCCCATCAACATGGGGGTCGAACCAGCGCGCATCAAGCTCGCCGCGCAGCCAGGTCAGCTGGCGCTTGGCCAGTTGCCGGGTGGCGAAGATCGCCTTGTCACGGAAACGGGCGGCATCCCCCTCCCCATCCAGGTACTCCCAGGCCTGCCGATAGCCGACCGCGCGCACTGCCGGCAGGTCCAGGGGCGCCGCCACGGCAGCCATTTCCGGCATCGCGCGCAATGCCCGCACCTCGTCGAGAAACCCCTGCCCCAGCATGGCGTCGAAGCGCGCCTCGATGCGCTGGTGAAGAACCGCACGGTCGCGTGGGGCGAGGATCAGCTTGAGGGTGCGCACCGGCAATGGCGCTACGCCCGGCCGGCGCTGCCATTCAGTAATGGGGATACCGGTCAGGCGATAGACCTCCAGCGCCCGCTGGATGCGTTGCGGATCGGTGGCATGGATGCGTGCGGCGGCGGCCGGGTCGACCTTGGCCAGCTCGGCGTGCAGTGCCGCCCAGCCACGCTCGGCCGCCTCGGCGCTGAGCGCTTCGCGCATTGCCGGGTCGGCCTCCGGCATCGGCGACAGGCCCTGCAGCAGCGCCCGGAAGTACAGGCCGGTGCCACCGGCCAGGATCGGCGTCCTGCCACGCGCCACGATGTCGGCCACGACCCGCCCGGCATCGGCGGCGAACTCGGCCGCCGAGTAGGTCTGCCAGGGGTCACGCAGGTCCAGCAGATGGTGCGGCGCCTGCGCGCGCTCCGTCGCATCGGGCTTGGCCGAACCGATGTCCAGGTGGCGGTACACCAGTGCCGAGTCGACGCTGACGATTTCCCCACCCAGCTGCCGTGCCAGGGCGATCGCAGTGGCGGTCTTGCCACTGGCGGTCGGCCCCATCACGGCGATCGCCAGTGGCCGCCGATCGATACCCATCAGTCTTCGTCCGGCCAGCGGATTGTCGGCGCAGCGTCGGCGCGCGGCGTCGGTACGGCTTGCACCGCCTGCCAGATCTTCAGCGCATCAACTGTGGCCGCCACGTCATGCACGCGTACGATGCGCGCGCCACGCTGGACTGCGATCAGGTGCGCGGCCACCGAGGCCGCTACCCGCTCGGACGGCGTATCGCGACCGGTCAGTTCACCGAGACTGCGCTTGCGCGACAGGCCGGCCAGCATCGGCACGCCCAGCTCCAGAAAGCGCTCCGAACGCGCCAGCAGGGTCATGTTGTGGCCGGTGGTCTTGCCGAAGCCGAAACCGAGGTCGATCAGCAGGTTCTTCTTCGCGATGCCTGCCATCTCGGCAGCGAACAGGCGCTGCACCAGGAAGCCGTGCACCTCGGCGACCACATCGTCGTAGTGCGGATCGGCCTGCATGTGGCCCGGTTCGCCCTGCATGTGCATCAGCACTACCGGCACGCCGGTTTCCGCGGCGGCGTCCAGCGCCCCCTCCTGGCGCAGGCCGAAGATGTCGTTGATCATGCCGGCGCCAGCGGCCACGGCCGCGCGCATCACTTCCGGCTTGAAGGTGTCGATGCTGATCGGCACGTGGGTCCGGGCCGCCAGCTGCTCGATCACCGGAATCACCCGGCCCAGCTCCTCCTCGACCGATACCGGCGTGGCGCCCGGGCGGGTCGATTCGCCGCCGATATCGAGAAGGTCCGCGCCCTCCTCGACCAGCTTCAGGCCATGAGCGACTGCGGCCTCGGTGGTGTCGTGCGCGCCACCATCGGAAAACGAGTCCGGGGTGACGTTGACGATGCCCATGACCTGGGCACGGTCGAGGCGCAGGATGCGGCCGGCGCAGTCGAGCTGGGGCGAGGTATCGAACATGGGCAATCCTGCTGGGACAACGAAAGGTAGTTTAGTTCGGCAGGGCGGCGCCCTGCACCCGCAGAGGCCAGAGCGACAGCAACATCCGGAGCAACAGCGGGTTCACTGAAGAATGGCGGGGTGGGGGGGGGGGGGGGGGGGGCGGCCGCGAAATCCCCGTTTTAGGGGGGGGCCCGCACCAGCGGGGGGCCCCCCCCCCCCCCCCGCCCCCCCCCCCCCCCCCCCCCCCCCCCCCCCGCCATTCTTCAGTGAACCCGCTGTTGCTCCGGATGTTGCTGTCGCTCTGGCCTCTGCGGGTGCAGGGCGCCGCCCTGCCGAACTAAACTACCTTTCGTT
>NZ_JAVFVN010000300.1:0-1235 GCF_030910085.1 Stenotrophomonas maltophilia group sp. RNC7
AAAACAACATATAAAAACAGGTGATCGAGTTCGGCTACTAAGAAACTTAGGTGGGCAGGACTTTTTTATTTTGGAAATTATGGACGAATGAAGGTGATTAGATGATACCTAAAAGTATATTAGAAAATACAGAATTTAAAATTGATGATTCTATTCAAACATCTAAAACATTCAAAGTTACTACCGATAAGATGCAGGGCTATATAGACAACTTAGAAGCTTTGAAGCAATCTATATATCACAGGTTGAGTACAGAAAGATATGAGTACTCAATTTTAAGTTTTGAGTATGGCATTCAAACCGAAGATCTACTTGGCAAAGAATCTACTTACGTAAAAATTGAACTAAAAAGAAGGATTGCAGAATGTTTATTGAAAGATGATCGGATTATAAGCGTGGACAATTTCCAGTTTAATATTAAAGAAAACTCCCTTCATTGTACTTTTGATGTTTCGAGTATTTATGGAGAAATTGAAATGAGCAGGGCGGTGAATATCTGATGTTTTCTAACATGACTTATGAAAATATATTAAATGATATGCTTGGTAGAATTACAAATGATGTTGATAAAAGAGAAGGTTCGCCCATATATATGGCTATCGCTCCATGCGCTTACAAGCTAGCTGAAACTTACTTTATGCTGGACAACTTTGTTGATCTATTTTTCATAGACACAGCCATGGGAGAATACCTTGATCGGATTTGTAAGGGATATGGAATCGAACGCAAACGAGCTACTAAGGCGCTTAGAGGGGTTTCAACTGATGGCATGATTAATATAGGCACTAGGTTCGCCCTCAGAGATACTACTTATGTAATAGTAAATAAAATATCGAATACAGAATATATAGCAGAGTGCGAACAAGTAGGAAGTGTAGGCAATTTATACAATGGAAAGCTGGATAATATCGAGAATATCGGTGTTACTGCTACATTAACAGATATCGTTTCCACTGGAACAGATACTGAAACAGACGAAGGACTTCGTAATAGGCTATATGTTAAAATACAACTTCCTTCTACTAGTGGTAATATTAACGATTACCTTAACTGGGCTTTGAAAGTCGAAGGAGTAGGGAATGCAAGGGTGTTTCCTTTGTGGAATGGTCCTGGCACCGTAAAAGTTGTTATTGTGGATTCGGATATGGAAATAGATAGTACGTTAGAAACTAAAGTCTATGATTATATAGAAACAGTAAGACCTATAGGAGCAGACGTTACTGTAACAAGTCCTA
>NZ_JAVFVN010000306.1:0-543 GCF_030910085.1 Stenotrophomonas maltophilia group sp. RNC7
CATCGACGCCAACCTCTTCACAATATTTGCTTAGTTCAACCGCATATGCTGTATTATTGCTGCCGCTTCCTGCAATTACAGGAATTCTTTTTTGAACCACATCCACTGTAAATTGAATCACTGCCCTTCTTTCTTGGTCGCTCATAGTTGAAGATTCGCCCGTTGTTCCACATATGATGATGGCATCGGTTTTGTTTTCTATATGCCACTCGATGAGTTCTTTTATTTTTTCAAAATCAACTTCATTGTTTCTAAATGGTGTAACCAGTGCTACGCCCGACCCTACAAATATACTCATATTCTCCATTCTCCTTTTTATATATGATTGATTAATAACTCCGCTATTTGCACTGTATTTGTGGCAGCGCCCTTTCTAATATTGTCCGCTACAACCCATAAGTTCAGTCCATTTTCTAAGCTGTAATCCCTTCTGACTCTGCCCACATAGACTGCATCCTGTCCTTCTACATGGATTGGCATCGGATATTGATTATTTTGGACATCATCCTTTAGGATAATTCCTTCCTTATTCTCTAACACTTC
>NZ_JAVFVN010000688.1:0-345 GCF_030910085.1 Stenotrophomonas maltophilia group sp. RNC7
GCGGCAGCACCCGGAAGAGATCGCCGCGCTTTGCGACGAACTCGGCCAGTTGCTCCACGCCAGCGGCTACGACGCCGCCGCCAGGAGCCTGCTGGAGGATGTCCGGGCGGTGATCGACGCCACCGCGGCCAACTATTCCTCGATGCATCAGGACGTCACCCGCGGCCGGCGCACGGAAATCGGCTACCTGCTCGGCTACGCCTGCCAGCACGGGCAGCGCCTGGGACTACCGCTGCCGCGCCTGGGAACCTTGCTCGCCCGCCTCCAGGCCCATCTGCGCCAGCGCGGTTTGCCCGACCGCTAAAGCGCGTTACCCTGCCCGCCATTCCTTTTCGCCGCGGACCG
>NZ_JAVFVN010000695.1:0-344 GCF_030910085.1 Stenotrophomonas maltophilia group sp. RNC7
ACAACGGCTTCCCCTCGGCGGACATCAGCGGCGGGCCAGCGCCGGGCTACTCATCCGGCCAGGCCACCGCCGCGATTGAGAAGATCGTGAGCGAATCGCTGCCTGACGGTATGACCTACGAATGGACGGACCTGACTTTCCAGGAAAAGCGAGTTGGCAATACTGCTATCTATATCTTCGCGCTGGCGGTGCTGCTCGCCTTCCTGTTCCTGGCGGCCCAGTACAACAGTTGGTCGCTGCCGTTCGCTGTGCTGCTGATTGCACCCATGGCGCTGCTCTCGGCGATCGCCGGCGTCTGGCTCTCTGGGGGGGACAACAACATCTTCACGCAGATCGGTTTCGTG
>NZ_JAVFVN010000730.1:0-379 GCF_030910085.1 Stenotrophomonas maltophilia group sp. RNC7
GGGGGGGGGGGGGGGGGGGGGGGGGGGGTGGGGGGGGGGGTGGGGGGGGGGCTGGGCGGGGGCCAGGGTCCGCGTCGCAGACGACCCCCCCCGACCCCCCCCCCCCACCCACGAACAAGCACCCCACGGCCCCCAGCCCCACAACCCCCAAAAAAAAAAAAAACAAAAAAAAAAAAACAAATAAAAAAAAAAAGACAAAAGCACCCAAACCACACAAAAAAAAAACAAAAAACACCAAAACCACAAAAAAACCAACCATTTTTTTTATGTAATAGGTATACCCACACAAAAATACCAAAAAAAATATCAACAAAAACACGCACAAATAAAAAAGTTGCTTGGACGAAAAACTAATTTTAAAAAGCATTAGGTGCGGCGG
>NZ_JAVFVN010000732.1:0-306 GCF_030910085.1 Stenotrophomonas maltophilia group sp. RNC7
CTTTGTCCATACATCATTTCTAAACAATCTGCATATAATTTCGCCTGCTGTTTTCCAACGTTCGGATCCTTGCTTGTGCGTTTGGCTTCTACAACGGCTAATGGTTTACCATTATCTCCAAATAATACATAATCAACAGCACCTTGTCCCGATTGGTTCGGCATATGCTGTACCTCTACTTCTATTTGGATATCCTTATTTAATTCCCACCCAGCTAATTTTAAATCCAGGTCAATATATCTCTTTCTCGTTTCAAATTCGCTAATTTCATCAACATTGAAATCATATTGCTTCGTATTCTCTACA
>NZ_JAVFVN010000761.1:0-311 GCF_030910085.1 Stenotrophomonas maltophilia group sp. RNC7
GTTGCCAGCAGTGGCTGATGGCGTGATGAAGGGGATCGGATCGGTTGGGAAACGGCGGTCAATACAATCGGTGGCTGAGGAGGCGAAGACTCCGGCTCTGAACGGCGAAAACGCGATAGGTGTTTCCGGTCAACCTGCGGGTTCAATCAAAAATGTTAATCCGGGTTATCCAGAGGCCGGTCGAACTCACAACTGCGTCAACTGCTCTATTGCCACTGATGCAACATTGGCAGGAAATCCTGCATCGGCCCTGCCAATCAGTCATACAAAGGGCGTTCCGTTGAGTGTGCTGGAAAGAAAACTCGGCTCCA
>NZ_JAVFVN010000319.1:0-967 GCF_030910085.1 Stenotrophomonas maltophilia group sp. RNC7
GCTTTTTGATTGCGTTCCCTGATATCGGGAAGCTCGGTCTTTCGTGTTTCAGACTCTGACCCGAAGTAATCTCGCGCCGAGGTTCGGAGAATGTTGACGACGATAGTCCTTAGGGCTTTGGCAGCGCGGTTGTCGATAAAACCCTCCCGGCCTGCCTTGTCGCGAAGGTTGGGGTTTTGTTCGCGGGATAGAGCGACCCTCCCGAACATACGTCGAGCATTCCAAAACTCTCGTCCAAGGCCCACACTGCGGCGCTGCTCGATCTCGAAAAAATCGCTGTCAACACGTCCGTAAGGTAGGATGCGCAGACCGTTGCGATAGATTAAAAAACCTGAATAGCGCTCGGCGAGCGCGTTCAACCTTGCATGCCGGTCATCCGTATGGGTCGAATTTTCTCGAGTTCTTTCATACGTGGAAATATGAATCGAAAACGGTCCGACGAACGTTTTGGTCCCGCGCGGCGGGGCGTAATCGGCGGGTGGCCTGATCACGTAATCGGCGCCGGTTTCCCGCCATTCGCCGAAAGCTTTGATCTGTCCCCGGAATACACCGTCGGCATCTATATTGCCGCTTATGACATGCTCCATGTCGTCAGTGATGTTCCGGGTGAGACGGTCGAGGTCCCGCCCGATGATGGGGTTGGGAACACCATCCGTCCAGGTCACTACTTCGTAGTCGAATTGGGGATCGAAGGCGTTCGTCTCGTTTGCCGCTGCACTGACGAACGGATCGGTAAACGCTGAGAGGGTCGCAAAGAAGTTCTCGCGTATACTTTTGGTCGACCCGTCTGGAGCGATGCTCGGCAGTTGGGCACGAAGGTCGTAATTGATGTCCGACACAAACATCGCCGTGCCGCTGTCGGCCTCCCCGCTCCAGACCCGCCACTGTGAAAAATGACTCTCGTCAAAGCGCGCCTTGACCATTGTTCCCACGATTTCTTCGGACGGCTTCGCCGCCGAAGAATCTG
>NZ_JAVFVN010000776.1:0-445 GCF_030910085.1 Stenotrophomonas maltophilia group sp. RNC7
TTCATCTTTTTCTTCAGATAGTTCTTCTAAAGACATACTAAAATGTTTTTTTCCATTTTCATTTCTCATAATAGCGATCGTTTCAAGTTTTCTTAATTTCAATTTATGGTACTCATTAAATTGTTTTATTTTTTTTGAATCACCTTGTAAATCACTAGTTGTTAATTCAGGGATGAATATTTGACACCCTTCTTTTTGGTTGTGGTGCATTTTTAGGTCCTTAAGCCATTTAGGGTTAGGAGGTTGTAAAAATTCTTCTGTAAGGTCAAATTTCGCCCCGCGATCACTAATGTAATAAGGTTCTAATCGTATGTGAATCTTTTCTACCCCGTATTTATCAATGAGATAACGAGGGATTCTGCTGTCTAAATAACGACTAGTTTGCAGAAAAGAATTATTAAATTTGCATGTGCGGTAGTTTGGATAATTCGGGATTGGTTTATAC
>NZ_JAVFVN010000803.1:0-363 GCF_030910085.1 Stenotrophomonas maltophilia group sp. RNC7
CAGAAGATGACGCGGGTGCCGGCATAGGCCTTGTCGTTGTCCGACCACACGTAGAAGTTGCGCGCGGCCGAACCGGGCCGCGAACTGCGGGCGCGCTGGAACCACGGATGCTGGTCGGACGTGTGGTTGACCACCAGTTCCGTGATCACCCGCAGGCCGCGCGCGTGCGCCGCCCGGATCAGCCGGCGCACGTCGGCCACGGTGCCGTAGTCCGGGTGCACGCCGCGATAGTCGGCGATGTCATAGCCGTCGTCGCGCCGCGGCGAGGGGTAGAACGGCAGCAGCCAGATCGTGTCCACGCCGAGGTTGGCGATGTAGTCCAGCTTGGAGATCAGCCCCGGCAGGTCGCCGACGCCATCGTCG
>NZ_JAVFVN010000836.1:0-596 GCF_030910085.1 Stenotrophomonas maltophilia group sp. RNC7
ACAGTGAATATGGCTAATAGTACGAAAGAAATTGTTAAAGGATTGGAAGAAGGAGCCAATGGATATGGATTTAGAGTCGTTGTTCCAGTGTTTTACGAAGGGGTGCATATTGGAAGTGTTGAATACGGTAGTGAATTCGGAAAACAATTTTTACAAGATATCAAGGATAGTTATCCAGGAGAGTATTTCATATATAGTCTAAAAAATATTGGCGATCCAAATCTAGATTCTGGTTCCAATGTAATCGCATCTACCACAGAGGATGTATGGCGTATAGAAGATGAAGAATATATGAAAAGCCTAGAAAAGGGTGAAACGGTATATTTAACAACGCAAGATCAGAATTACAATGTGGTTCTAATTCCGTTTAAAGATTTTAACGGAGAGATTAAAGGGTATTATAAGGTAGTCAATGATAGAATTGAAACGGTAGATAGTATTAATGCCATTAAAAGAAATTCTATATTGATCACCGGAGCGTTGTTATTAATATTAGTTTCTATATTTTATATATTATTAACTAGATTACTAAAACCGATAGGGTTATTAATCGACGCCATAGAGGAAGTCGCAGCAGGAGATTTAACGAAGAAAAT
>NZ_JAVFVN010000852.1:0-368 GCF_030910085.1 Stenotrophomonas maltophilia group sp. RNC7
TAGCGGGCTTTCTCCATATCTGGCCACCAGATACGACGGGTATCTGGTGGGTATTTCAACTACTACCGCTTGAAACGGTCGTAGATCTGGATGGCTGCCCACATTGCTGTCGGCAATGCCAATACCAGTATAGCTACTTCAAGGATTGTGAACCTCCTTTCTATACAGGCAGGGTTGGATTATCCCTTGATGAGGGGGATCCCCCAGCCATACACGCCAGACTTTGTCCCGTGCCATCGTGTGGCTCTCCTGTGTATGACTGTTGCCATACCGAGTTTATCGCAAGTATCGCGAGAAAAGAGCAAGCCTAGGCACATCAAAATAGTTTCGTATCAACATGTTTCGAAAAAATATATAACAAAAACAAT
>NZ_JAVFVN010000855.1:0-395 GCF_030910085.1 Stenotrophomonas maltophilia group sp. RNC7
AGTGGATTAATAAAGTGGTGCGAGATCATGAGTAACTACTGGCAGAAAAGGCAAGAAGAAGTGTTTTTAAATGCCGAGAAGATTACCAATACTTATTACAAAAAGCTAGAGAAGTCATTTGAACAGGCCAAAAAAGAAATAGAATTAGTAATCAATGGGTTTTATATGAAGTATGCTAAAGAAAACAGTTTAGTTAGATTTTCAGATGCTCAGCTATTACTTTCAAGAACAGAAATAGCAGGGTTAAGAACCTTCATAGAACGTGTAAATGATACCATGGGAGAATACGACTTAGAGCTTACCAATATGTCTATAAAAGCTAGGATAACAAGGTATCAAGCATTAGAAAAGCAAATAGATTCGATCCTTCAAAGGCTGTATTCTGTTGATTATGA
>NZ_JAVFVN010000002.1:0-1235 GCF_030910085.1 Stenotrophomonas maltophilia group sp. RNC7
TAAATTGTTAAAAGTGGCTGATGTAAGTCAAATGCAACATATGATTAGAAAGCTAACTGAAATAAAGCAAGAAATGAAATTTAGTAATCATGCTCAAATATCATTGGAAGTTGGTTTAATTCAGTTAGTCAGTGAGAATCAAGAAAATCATTCACTACTCAAAAAAATTACTGAACTTGAAAATAAGATAAAAGAGTTACAGTACCCTCAGCCTCAAACAACTAAAACTTCAAAGATAGAGAGTACACCACAAAATAAAATTAATATAACAGATTCTAATAAAACGGAGCTAAATGCGGCACTAGAAGAAGTAAATACAGTAGCGACCAAAGATTATATTTTAAATAAGGTATTTCCATCTGCAAGTAAAAAGTATAAGAACGTATTTTTGGAGAAATTGCCAAGTGTTCTTAATGAATTATTAAGAATAAATAATTCTGATGAGTTATATGCAATTTCAAAAAGATTGGAAAAAATGTCAGTTGCTATCGCTTCACTATCTTGTGTAGTAATAGGGGCTGATGAAATGGTGATTAAGACATTATCACAAGAACACATATATAGAACGCTATGTAAATTAATGCAAAAGGATATTTCCCAATTTGTAGAAGTGAAATTTATTACTTTAGACAAATGGAAACCAGTTGCAGCACAGATGATGACTGCATTAGCGGAAAAAAAGCATGCATAGGTTGAATTATAAATTTTAAGGGGGAAATTAAGTAATGGAAAAGATTAATATAGATGAATTATTAAAACAAACAAAAATAAATAATAAGCTTGAATTACCTATGGACTTAAATGAAATTGCAGAAGAATTTAAAATAAGTTCAGAATTAAAACAGAAGTTGTTAAAAAATGTTTATAAAAATGAGAAAGGTACCTTTGACTTTGGACCTTTTATATTGAAAAATAATGGAAAAGATTACTTAATAATGTTTGAGATTAAAAATAATAAAGTTACACATATTATTCATATTTAATAGTTTTAAGTATTACTCTTGTAAAACAAACGTAAAAAAATAAGTCTGGTAGGAAAACCCTACGCAGACTTATTTTTTTTTAGGCGTTCTTCAACTTTATTTAATAGTCGATCTATTTCTTCTTTAGTTTTTTCAATTTTTCCTTTTGTAAATGCATTATCCAAAGTTTCTCTTAACTTTTGTAATTCCTCTACTTCTTTGGGCGTCATGAATTTATGTAAATCCATTTTAATCCCTCCTCCACTCAGCTCT
>NZ_JAVFVN010000016.1:0-349 GCF_030910085.1 Stenotrophomonas maltophilia group sp. RNC7
CCGCCGAGGCGGGCAGACGCGTCTTGACGGGCGAGGCCCGCCCGGGGTTTCTGACCCCAGCCTTGCTGTTCGGGATCGGCTTTGCCGAGACGATCGCCGACACCACCATCGTTGATCGATAAGGAGCCATCCATGCAGACGCGGGTCGAATCCGTCATTCGATGCCTCAATGCTTTTGATGTCGACGCGGTGCTCGCCCAGTTCACGCCCGACGCCGTCATCGATGATGTTTCGGTTGGCGATGAGTTTGTCGGCGCCGACGGTATTCGTCGCTATGTTGAACAGTTCTTCGTCGCTTATCACACCGCCAGCAGGCTTCTGTCGATCAAGCGGCTGGACAATCGTAATG
>NZ_JAVFVN010000029.1:0-449 GCF_030910085.1 Stenotrophomonas maltophilia group sp. RNC7
ATGAAAGAAGATTCTTCTTTTGTACATGGTTTTTATTTTAAGAAAATAAACGTGGATATAAAAATATAGGATGTGTGATTGTGCGCAGTTTTGAAAACTATACAAAATAATTTTGTACAGGTACATGGGACAGGTTTTAGGCATATAATACAATTAAATTTAGGTATACCTAAAACGAAGGAGGAAGATTATGACACCGAACAAGGAAGATTATATAAAGGCAATATATAAATTGAGAAAGGAAGATGAATTGATCAGCAATAAAGAAATTGCCGAAAGTCTTAAAATAGCCCCTGCTTCTGTTACAGAAATGTTAGGAAAGCTTAGTAAACAGGAGCTTATTCAATATGAGCCCTATAGAGGTTCTAGATTGACTGAAAAAGGACTCCAAATCGCTGTAATCCTAGTCAGGGGTCATAGACTCTGGGAAGTATTTTTAATGCGGTATC
>NZ_JAVFVN010000034.1:0-690 GCF_030910085.1 Stenotrophomonas maltophilia group sp. RNC7
CGCGCCCAGATCGAAGGCCGCGAGCCCAAGGGCCAGTTCTACCTGATGGAAACGGACAACCACATGGTGGTGCCCGTGGACAAGAAGGTGCGCGTCGTCCTGACCGCCGCCGACGTCATCCACTCCTGGATGATCCCGGACTTCGGCGTCAAGCAGGACGCGATCCCCGGTTTCCTGCGCGACGCCTGGTTCCGCGCCGAAAAGCCCGGTATCTACCGTGGCCAGTGCGCCGAACTGTGCGGCAAGGACCACGCCTTCATGCCCATCGTCGTGGAAGTCCTGGCGCAAGCGGACTACGATAAGTGGGTTGAGGACCAAAAGAAGAAGATGGCGGCAAACGCCGACGATCCCAATAAAGAGTGGACGGAAGCCGAACTGGTTGCCCGTGGCGAGAAGGTCTTCGCCGCCAATTGCGTGGCCTGTCACCAGGCCAACGGCAAGGGCATCCCGGGCAGCTTCCCCGCCCTCGATGGAGACAAGGTTGTGCTGGGCCCCAAAGCCGCCCAGATCAACACCGTGCTGAAGGGCAAGCCCGGCACCGCCATGGCGGCGTTCGGTCCCCAGCTCAATGATGTCGAGATCGCCGCGGTCATCAGCTATACGCGCCATGCCTGGAGCAACGCCGGCAAGGGGCAGGACCCGACAGTGATGCCGAAGGACGTGGCGGCCGCGCGTTGATCGCGCCCGCTT